>CANOET010000302.1 GCA_947564835.1 uncultured Eubacterium sp.
TGCCACTGTGTAAATGCAGAATGCCTAGGGATTCTTAACATTCTGGAATAGGAGCCGGAAGTCAGGCCCTTTCCCCCTCATTCAGCGTCCGCATAGCCATTCAAAAACGCAACACAATGTCAAAAGTGTTTCTTTTCTGGTTCAACCAGGTTAGGAAGGAGCGATTAACATGAAAAAATGGACGATTATGATTCTTCTTATCTGCTCTCTCTTTTTATGTTCTTGCAGTGAAAAGCAATTATATCAAAATCTGGAATTTCCAGGAACCTCCTGGGAAATGAATATTAGAGATGTGCTGAACGCTTTAAACATAAAAAAGGAGGACCTCAGCACTGCTTCTATCAGCGTAGAGGGTATAAGCTCCACGTTACAGCTTGAAGGCTATGAATTGTTTGGTGCAAAGACGAAGTATCTCGGATTTTCTTTTTTTGATTTTACTAAATTTGCTGAAGATTGGCCGGAACGAAATGATACGGCGTATTACAATCTGCTTGATGAACAGCAAAATGACAGCAAGGAACGTTTTTTAGATCAGATTGCGCATCATAAATTTCTGGGAATACTTGTAACATATCCTAAACATACGGATATGGATAAAGTTATTACGGAAATGAAAAAAATATATGGAAAACCGCTTCCCAATCTTACCCTGTATGAAGATAACGGCAGTTTTCATTTTTCTCCAAAACCAAAAGAATATAAGGATTCTGAACAGATCAAAGTCTGGGGTTCTGATTGTATTGCAGCGTTCATACCAAAAAATGAATCTGAAGCTTATCGGAATGCATGGAAAAAATATTATATTCATAAAGGAATGGTAGATGCTGAAAACGGTGTAACCTGGAATACTTTTACCAAGACCGCACGCATGCAGTCTATCCTTTGTCAGAATGAAAAGGACTGTAAACAATTGTTATATAATTCCTATAATGCTTGTGTTTACAGAACCTTATATTCACAGATTTCTAAATAGACACTTAAAAATGATTTTTTACGCAAAATGCAAAAATTTTAATTCCAGGCGGCAGAATTGACATTGTGTTACGTTTTTTAGTGGCTATGCGGACGCCAGATGAGGGGGAAAGGGCCTGGATTCCGGCTCCTATTCCAGAATGTTAAGAATCCCTAGTGCTCCATTTACACAGTGGCACCGTCCGGGCACGTCGCCTAGTTCGCCCTGGCCACCGCCCGTAGTGTCGTCCGGTTAGCCACATCCCCTGGCCAATCAAAATGTTTCTTTTCTGGTTCATCCAGGTTAGGGTATTATCTTGTTCATTGAATCCCCAAGTAAAGTTACACTATCATACCAAAATTCTGGTTTTGACAAGTATGGATATAAATATTATAATGAGCAAAGATGAGCCGGGAGATGCAGCTATACGGATGACACTACGGACACCAGACGGGGACTTACCGGAGCCACCATTCCTTTCTGCTGACCCGAATACGTTGATCAGGCATTGTAAAGCCCGCAGAGACACACCAAATTACAAAAGAAAATCTAATAACAAGTTTACATAAGGAGTTATTATGTTAACAGGAGTTTTTAAATCTGCCAAAAAAGACGGCACAGTCTATTACCGTTCCAATATTACCTATCGAAGCAAGCATATCAGCCTCGGCAGCTTCCAGACAGAACAAGATGCACACCAGGCCTATCTGGAAGCCGACCAGCTGCTGCAAAATACGGTGGTCACGATCCATAACGTCCTGTTTACCGACTATCTTCTGCGCCATGAAAAAATCGTTACACTGTTGAATTTCCGGGATAACCGGATTTATATTAAAAATCCGATCTATATGTACCGCTCTTATTTCAATTATTACCTGACACCGGAGGAAATTTACAAATTTGATATCGATGACCTGTTCTATTTCTCCAGCCATAAACTGTTAAAACGAGGCGGACATTTGTACGTAAATGATTACGGTATGCAGGTAACCGTGCTTTCACGCTACGGTATCCGAAATTTTGCCGTAGCCGGAAAAGATTATACCTTTGCAAACCAGGACCCCTATGACCTGCGCTATGAAAATATCATAAATATCAATCCATTCCACGGTGTCAGGCAGACAAATAAAAACGGAATTATTTCGTATGATACGTACATTCATATCCGCGGAGATTACCGGATCGGCTCTTATGCTACACTGCATGAAGCCGCAATCGCTTATAACAAGGCCGCCGATCTGGCACGCCAGTACGGAATCACCAAAAATTTTCCGACAAATTTTATTACGGAGCTGTCCGCAAGGGAATATGCGCAGTCTTATGTAGAAGTGCAGATATCCGAAAAATACAAAAAATATTTAAAACAGCGTTCACACCTGTCCAAAAAGCAGGACAGCTGCGAACTATAACGGCATCCAGCCCATGGAAAGTTCGCCTTCGGCGAAGGGCTGGATGCTTGGCAAGCCGCATTCTTTGGCCTTGTCCAAGCAGCAAGTGCTTGAACAAGGTGTGAACAAAACAGCTTCTGCACTGAGCTTCCCTGGCATCGTGTTACTTGTATTTTTATGTCCTTTCGCATATAATAAAACAACGCAATACCTGATAAAAAGAACTTGATAGAAAGAAGGGATCTGCATGTATCTGATTTTATTACTGCCGCTGCTGCTATTTGCTTACGCCTCCAACAACCATATTTCCGTCTCCGTCCACCAGCTGCCCCTGCCAAAGCGGAAAAAACACCCGTCCACCCTGTCCGTCGTCCACATCTCTGACCTGCACAACAAATCCTTCGGAGCCGGACAGATCCGGTTGATCCAACAGATTGCATCGCTGCACCCGGATTTGATTGCTGTTACCGGAGATCTGGTAGACCGCGCCCCCTATCGGCATGCGGTTATTTTTCTGAAAAAAGCATCGCAGATCTGTCCGATCTACGTTGTCAGAGGCAACCACGAATCGATAGCTGGTAATTTTAAAGATCTGCAAAAAGAACTGGCAGGCTGTGACATTCATCTGCTGAAAAATAACTGCGAGGATTTTCAAAAACACGGATACACCTACCGGATTGCCGGCCTGGATGATCCTGCATTTCATGGCAGAGAAAAAAAATATGCGCCGTATATGAAAAAAACATTAGATAAAATGACGCGCCGGCACAACCATTCCAAAGCAGATTATCAGATTCTTCTGTCACACCGGCCAGAGCTGTTCCATTTATACTGCCGTTATCCGTTTGACCTGGTACTGTGCGGCCATGCCCACGGGGGCCAGGTCCGTCCGCCGTTTACAGATGGACTTTATGCCCCGAACCAGGGTATTTTTCCAAAATATACATCCGGGGCGCATACAAAAAACCATACGACAGAAATCATCAGCCGCGGCCTTGGAAACAGCTCTTTTCCATTGCGCCTGTTCAATGATCCAGAGATCGTGCATATCCTGATCAAGCCACAGATCTTACCAAACGGGATTTGATCCACCAACCGGCAGTATACATCTACACCTGCACAGTATACATCTACACCTGCGCAGCATACACCTCATATGCGGTATATGCATGATCATAGTGGTAGCCCAACTTTTCTGCCAGCGCTACCGACCATTGATTCTGCGCATCCCAGCTTGGATACCAGCCGCGGGCCAGGCATTCCAAAATCAGCTTTGCTCCGCAGATACTGGCAAGCCCCTGTCTGCGGAAATCTTTTCTGGTATCGACCTCAACCTCAATGCCGCCGTTATAACCAGAATAAGAAGAAGCTCCTGATACCAGTTCTCCGTCTTTGAGGATCACTGCACCAAGCCCATATTTTTCATACATCGTAAAATCCCGATACTGCGATACCAGATCTCTGCACCAGGGGATCTTTCTGCATTGCCAGAACAGGTCCCGATCTATCATACGCAGGGTATATCCATCCGGCAGACGGCAGGTAATCTCCTGCAGCCTCGTTTTCGGAAACACATCCGGTTCTTTTTTGATCGCATAACGCTCCACCCGCACAGCACGTTCCCCGTAACATGCCTCGATCAGTTTTGCCCATTCCGGGCTTTTTGGTACCATAATTACAAATTCCCGTTTTACCGGCCCTGCATCATACAAAAGGATTTCCTGCAGCGGCTCTCCCGCCAAAAAGCAGAAATCCCCCAGCAAAGCCGTTGCAGAAGCCGGATGTTCCAAAGAATCCACGTAAATACTGCCCATGACTTTCTGCAGGCATGACCAGATCATCGTTTCCTGCCATCCTTCAAAGAGAAGGGCTGCTTTTTGTGCTTGCTCCAATTGATAAATCATTGCCTTTTACTCCTGTCTTGTATTTTGAAAAACTGGACATTTTTTGTGTTGTGTTTTGACTGAAAGATTTTGGGTAGCCAAGGGGGGTGTGGCTAACCGGACGACTCTGCGGGCTGCGGACCGGGGAGCCGCCGGGAGACACACCTTGGGCGGACTGGGGCAACGCTGCGGTGAACGAATCGCTAACTGCGACTA
>CANOET010000303.1 GCA_947564835.1 uncultured Eubacterium sp.
AGCCGGAAGCCAGGCCCTTTCCCCCTCATTCGGCGTCCGCATAGCCACTAAAAACCCGCGCATTATGACTCCCCATTGACAGAAAATGCCCGGCCCCGTATAATAAAGACAGATGCATAGGACCGCTACAGGAACCTGTTACCGATGGACCTGCAGTACATAAATTACAGAGAATCAAAAAAGGAAAAAGGTTGTCCTGTCAGCGGGCAGCCTTTTTTATCCATAAAAAGAAAAGGGGTGTCTGCCATGCTGGTTTTACAGGCGAATGAAGAACAGGAAGCTACATTTCAAAGGCTGATCCGGACAATGGGGGAGCAGATTGTATGGGATGGGAGATTTTTGATCAAGGATGATGAGCTGATCCTGGAAGGGACGGTCCGTTCGCTGATTTTTCAGTTTGATACCAGAAAAGTCGTGACGAACCTGATCGACCTTCCGGTAAAAGAAGATGAGGTTGTTGATGTTTCCAGGCATCCGACGCTGAAAGACCTGGTTAATATGGTGCTGTATGCGTTCGGCAAGTGGGGGACGCTGCGGGGGCTGCGGGTGGAGCAGGATTATCCGCAGCTGAATCAGCTTTTTAGTAAAATCCTTGGCATGTACTATATCGAGCCGTCTTTCCGTAAGGAGAATTTCCGGTTTTATAAAGTAGGCGTGCGGATTACGTATGAAGAAGTGCTGCAGACGGTGTTGGAATATGAGAGAAAACAGGCGGAAGATCCTGCTGCGGAGTCGCAGGGGCTTTGGCACCGCCTGATCTGGAAGAACCGGGAGCGGGTGTTTCAAAAGACGGAGACGACGCTGCTGGAACGGGTGGAGGACCGCATTGGGAATAATTTTTACCTGGTAGGCTATGCGTGTCCGAAATGTTCGGAAAAACTGCATATGGTTGTTTATCCGGATGGGAAGGAAGTGCGGATCGATACGGAAGAAAAAGGGGTGTATCTGGCCCGTGCTTATACATGCAGCAATTGCAACTGTTTTTATACGCCGCGCCCGGACCGTCTGATTTCGGAGGGGCTGATTTATGAGATGGATTTTGGGGATGACAGAAAAGCTTATGAGGATTACCTGGAGCTGATGGGCTATTATGGGGAGCGTGCCGCTAATTTTCAATATAATGAGTATGAGGCGGTTAGGAAACAGCGGCTGCAGCGGGAGGCAAAGCAGGAGGCGTCCGGCAGGCCGGGCAATGATCCGGATCTGCTGCAAAGCCCGCAGGATGCGCTGCGCCAGATGGAGGATTTTGGCAGCCGGGCGGCCAGCCTGCCGGATGAAGTGCTGCGGCGGTTTGCGCACCGGATCGAGGAAGGCTTTTATCCGGATGCATTGGTCGCAAAGCATGAGAAAAAGATTCTGGATGAAGTCAGGGAGCGTGACAGAATCGAAGCGCAACAGGCGCATCAGTCCCCAATAACTGCCGCAGCTGCGCATCCAAAGGCTTCTTATGCGCCAGGCAGGCATTCTGCAGGAAATGTTGTGCAGGAAAGCCTGTCTGCAGGATTTGCTGCACCAGGCGGGCATTCCGCAGGAAATGAGATCCAGGGCAGCTTGTCTGATGCATTGAAGACCCCGGGACCCGAAAACAGCCGGGCAGAATTTGGAACAGATACAAATAGATATCGTCTGGGGCAGGCATCTCATGCCGGAATGGAATTGGATGACCTTGGGCAGGCATTATATGCAGAGATGGCGCTGGATGACCTTGGGCAGGCGTCTCATACACAGATGGTACCGGATGACCTTGGGCAGGCGTCTCATACACAGATGGTACCGGATGACCTGGAGCAGCCGTCCCATGCAGGGACGGCACTGGATGGCAGAGGGCAGCCGCTTCACGCCGGAGTGCCATCAGATGGCAGAGATAAGGCACAGCATACAGAAAGCGATGGCACCGCAGGTCAGAGGAATATGCGGGGGTATGGGACACACGGGAGTGCGGCGCAGGTTCCTTCTGCGCCTGTAAGCCCCGCGGAGGAAAAGCTGGAGAATTACCGGATCCGCACAGGCATGCTGGAGCGTCTTTCTGACAGGCAGAAAAAGGAGCTGAAAAAGCAGATTCAAAATGACACGCTGATTGACGCAGGCCAGAAACAGCAGCTGCTGAGGCAGATGGAAGAAGCAGCGTATCAGGAGCTGGCAGCTGCTTTGGACAAAAAGGCTGCAAAAAGTGCAAATATGAATTATGCACAGCTGCAGCGGATGATTGCGGAAGCTGAAGACGGGGACTATCCGGACAGTCTGAAAGGCCCGTATCTGGAAAAACTCCGCCAGGCGAAAAAACGCCGTGCCAATGAAGAAGTCCGCCAGATGATGGCAAAGGTACCAGAGCGCATGGACCGTGCCGGTTACCGGAAGCTGGAAGAAAAGCTGCGTTCCTATGAGGGGGCCGACCTGTCCCCTTATGAAGAAACGCTGCGCCAGAAACAGGAAGCAGCGGAAAAACAGGAAATCGCAGGCATGGTGAAGCGTTCCAGGAAGGCCAGCCGCGGCGATTATATCGGGCTGATGCGCAGGCTGGAGGAGCAGGATTTTCAGGATGAAACTATTGCCCCATATATGGAAAAAATCAAGGAAAAGGTACATGAACTGGATGAAAAACGCCTGGATGAGCTGCTGGACCAGGCGCAGCAGATGGATTTTAATGCGGCCGCTGCGGTCTATGAGCAGATTGATGGTGAGAATTTCCTGCCGGAATTAAAAAGCAGCGCGCTGGAGATGCTTTCCAAGCGCCTGGAAAAAATTCGTACCGATGAATGCGAGCTGCTGGTCAAAAAGCTGCAGGAAGAAATGCAGGGTAAGATCCGCGAGAATGCCAGGCATCATTTTTACCCGGCACGCAAGGTGATGTTAAAAACAGCGGAGCCCGGGGAAACGGCTGCGATTGACGCGGCGCTTGCGGCCTATGCCAATGAACGAAGCATGTTTGAATACCCGGTTTTTTCCGTGGATACTTCCAGGAACTGTAACGGCAGGGAAGGTATGATACTGACGCCGGACAATTTATTTTACAGTACGCGCATGCATGCATATGGCATACCGGTTTCCAATATCGCATCCATTGAGGCGTCTACCGGGCTTTTGAACCGGAAGATTACGCTGGAAGAAACAGACGGTGCGCAGCATAAGCTGCCGTACGCAGTAAAGACAGGAGAAATGGAAGACTGGGCGGAAATACTGGGGGATTTTGTGCAGTACCTGCAGGAAAAACCGGCATCAAGGAAGCTGAATTACCTGGCCAGGGAAACGCATGATACGATCTGCTGCTACCGCTGCGGGTACGTGTATCATGGCCGCGACGTGTGCCCGGAATGCGGATACAAGAAGAACCGCTGACAAACCGGTATCGAATGGCCTTGACAAATAGGAATTTACGGGTATATACTAAAATCCCCGCTGGAACAAGCGGGGATTATTGCAAAAAGATGAGGAAGCAAAATGATCACGATGGAGCATGTATGCAAGTCGTACAAAGTAGCAAAACGCGGCGCAGGCATGAAGGAAGCCTGCAAAGCATTTTTCAGCCGGAAAGCGGAATCTGTTCCGGCGCTGGCAGACGTCAGCTTTACCGTGCCGGACGGCGAGATTGTCGGCTATATCGGGCCGAACGGCGCCGGCAAAAGTTCTACCATCAAGATTCTAAGCGGGATACTGACCCCGGAAAGCGGAGCCTGTACCGTCGATGGGCGCGTTCCATGGAAAGACCGTATGGAACATGTCAGAAATATCGGCGTGGTATTTGGACAGCGCTCGCAGCTGTGGTGGGATGTCCCGGTCATTGATTCCTTTGCATTGCTCAAAGATATCTATGCAATCCCAATGCCGCTTTACAAACAAAATTTAGAAGAACTGATACAGCTGCTGGATCTGGAAGAGCTTTTAAAAACACCAGCCAGGCAGCTGTCACTCGGCCAGCGGATGCGCTGTGAGATCGCGGCATCCCTGCTGCACCAGCCGGGCATTTTATTTCTGGATGAACCGACCATCGGCCTGGATGCCGTGTCTAAGCTGGCTGTGCGCGAATTTGTAAAACGCATCAACAAAGAACGCGGGACGACGGTAATCCTGACGACACATGACATGCAGGATATCCAGGCGCTTGCCGGGCGGATTATTTTGATCGGAAAAGGACATGTGTTGCTGGACGGTACAGTCGAAGATATGCGCCGTGCAGCTGCCCAGGGCACCGGCCCGGACGGGAAGGGAGCTTTGGAGGATAGGCAAGGCAATGAGGTGTCTTTGGATGAGATCGTTGTAAAATTATATGAAAAATTACATATTGTTTAGGCCACTTATAAATGATTTTTTGCGCAAAATGGAAAAATCTTGGATTCGGGAGACAGAATTGACATTGTGTTGGGGAGATTGGCTATGCGGACGCCGGATGAGGGGGAAAGGGCCTGGCTTCCGGCTCCTAT
>CANOET010000304.1 GCA_947564835.1 uncultured Eubacterium sp.
AATTCTATGACAGGCAATCAGAGCAATTTTAAGTCAAAAAAAATGGGTAGCAACATTAATGAGAAACGGATGGTATTTAAGCACCTTTAACAGCAAATCCTGCGTCGCATCTACGGCAATACGGACGCCTTTGCCGTCCAGCCGCTGCATGATCCGCTCATAGATGTCATCGGGCAGCGTATTCGGAATACTGCCGGACAGCACCAGTACGTCCCCGCTTTCCAGTGCATCTGTTTTTTCAAACAGCATGCGTATCTGATCGTCCCCAATCACAGGGCCCTGGCCGTTGATTTCAAATTCCTGTTCTGCCTTTACTTTTACATTGATCCTTGTCGTCCCTTCCGGAAGCGGGATGAAATCCGTGTCACAGCCATATTCCCGCAGCATCTGCTCCATCGCGGCACCGGTAAATCCTGCCCGGAATCCGAGCGCACGGCATGTAAGCCCCAGCCCGGACAGAATCACTGCTACGTTATTCCCTTTTCCGCCCGCATATACATGTTCGGATGAAGTCCGGTTGACCGCGTCTTTCTGAAAATGCTCCACCTGCACAACATAGTCCAAAGATGGATTAAATGTCACTGTATATATCATTCCTTTTTCCCTTTCCAAAAATCTGTTTCCTGAAATCCGAAAGATACCAAACGATAGCCCCTGCTATTCAAACGGATACACCAGGCCCCACTGGTTCCTCACCGCTGTAAGTGTTTTCATCACATCCCGTACCATGCAAAGGTTCTCCTGTCCGCCGCGGTTTCTTACATAATCCTGCATATCCAGCACCTCGTACTGCAGTGCATCCTCTGTCCGTCCGGCTTCGACCACTTCGGTATGCCCGTCAGAGGTATAGGTAATCACTGCCTGCTGCGCCCTTGGATAATTGTTGATTTCGATAAATCCCTTTTCCCCTGCAACTACGCCGCGTTTCGGCTGCTTTGCACGCATGGTCAGCGCAATCACGGCCATTTCCCCGTCCGGATTTTTCAAAAGGATGCCGCTTGTCTCGTCCACGCCGGTCTCAAAATAGTTCGCTGTCGTCAGCACCGTATCCGGGCGGCTCTTCATAAAATACCGCGCAAAGGAGACGGCATATACGCCGATATCCAAAAGCGCCCCTCCGGCCAGATCCTTAGAAAAGAAGCGGTTACGTACATCATATTCCTTGCAGCTGCCAAAATTCACCTGCACCATTTTGATATCGCCGATTGCACCGTCTTCGATGATCTGTTTCAGTTTTTTATACAAAGGCATATGCAGCAGCGTTGTCCCGTCGCAGATTACCAGCCCTTTTTCCTGTGCCAGGGCAACGCAGGCTTCCAGCTGCCGGCTGTTTACCGTAATCGATTTTTCGCAGAATACATGCTTTCCCGCTTTTAACGCCTCCATGATCCACGTATCATGTGAATTGTGCGGCGTCGCAATATAAACGATATCAATATGCTCATCCGCAAGCATTTCTGCTGCGCTGCCATAGGCTTTCTCTGTGCCAAACTCCTGGCGGAATGCCTCCGCTTTTTCTATGCTTGTGCCGCAGACCGCATAGATGCCTCCATTGACTGCTTTTAACGCCGCCCCCATCTCATGCGCAATCTGCCCGGTCCCTAAAATCCCCCAGTTTAATTGTTCCATATCTTTGTCTCTCCTTTCCTGATTTCTGATTTCCGTTTCCAATTCCGTTCTTCCTTAACCTTGATTTCCGTTTTCAATTCTGTTCTTCCTTAACCTTGATTTCCGTTTTCAATTCTGTTCTTCCTTAACCTTGATTTCTGTTTCCTATTCTGTTCTTCCTTAACCTTGATTTCTGTTTCCAATCCTCTGTCTGTTCTTCCTTGACCTTGATTTCCGTTTCCAAATTTATCATTATTTATCTTATCATTTTTTTCATTTCCGGTCAATTTCCGGTCATTTTGCCATGATTTTTACCTGCGCATCATTCAAATTCTTCCTGTTATTCCGCATCATTTAAATTCTCCCTGCTATTGCGCATCATTCAAATATGATCCGGACTGTTCTATGCATCCTTTATCCAGTTTGCCCTATGTATCCTTTATCCGTTTTGCCTTATGCATCCTGATTTTTCAGCGGCTTTTTCAGCACCGCCAGGATCAGGCACCCTGCCACGGAGCCAAGCAGAATTGCCAGTGCATACATAAACGGGTTCCCGATCGTCGGAAGTACGAAAATCCCGCCATGCGGCGCCCGCAGCGTACACCCGAACATCATGGACAGCCCGCCTGCTACCGCAGATCCTGCAATACAAGAAGGAATCACGCGCAGCGGGTCATTTGCCGCAAAAGGAATGGCCCCTTCTGAAATAAACGACAGTCCAAGCAGATAATTCACAAGGCCGGACTCTCTTTCTTTCTGCGTAAAGCGGTTTTTAAAAAATGTAGTACACAGCGCGATTGCAAGCGGCGGGATCATGCCGCCTGCCATAACTGCCGCCATAATCTCAAAATTACCTTCCGCAAGCTGGGACGTTCCGAATACATAAGAAGTCTTATTGACCGGGCCGCCCATATCCACTGACTGCATACCTGCCACGACCATCCCCAGCAATACTTTACTCGTTCCGTTCATACTGTTTAATACATTTGTCAGTCCGTCGTTGATCATACCCATCAGCGGATTGATCAGCGTCGTAACCACCGAACCCGCAAAAATACCAAACACCGGATAAATAATCATTGGCCGCACACTGTTTAACGACTGCGGCAGCTTCTCTGTCAGCTTCTTTAGCAACAATACCAGATATCCTGCCGCAAAGCCAGCAAACAATGCACCCAAAAATCCAGCGTTTACATCCCCGCCTGCCGGATTGGCAAAGGTCGATCCGCTCTTGGCTACAAGCCCTGCCACAAAGCCGACTGCCAGCCCCGGACGGTCTGCGATGCTCATTGCGATATAGCCGGACAATACCGGAAGCATCATCCCAAAGGAAAACTCACCGATGGTTTTTAAATAAGCCGCTACCGGCGTATTTTTGCCGAAATTCGCCGGATCAATACTGTAATCATCCAGCAGGAACGCCAGCGCAATCAGGATACCGCCTCCGATTACAAACGGCAGCATATGCGAAACGCCGTTCATCAGGTTTTTATAAATCCGCCGGCCGATCCCTTCTTCTTCTGATGCGTCCTCAGCTCCCTGCGCAGCCCCGCTGTGATGATAAATCGGAACGTTTCCGCCGGTCGCCTGCCGGATCAGATCTTCCGCCTTATGTATCCCATCCGCCACCTTCGTAATAATGACCGGCTTTCCGCCGCCATAAACGTATGCGCAATACCGGTCGGGCAAGCGGTAATCGCAAGTACCCGGAACCCTCCTTTGGCGCTTTCCTGCGCTTTTTTCTCATTTTTTCCATCCAGCTCATCCTCTTTCTCATCAATCAGCCGGATAAACTGCTCCGCCGTTTCCGCCTTAACGAGCCTTTCCTTAAATTCCGTATCCATCAGGATCGTCGACAATTTGGCCAGCGCCTCCAGATGCACATTCGCCCCGGTCTCCGGCGCCGCAATCATAAAAATCAGGTCTGCCGGTTCATCGTCTAAAGACTCATAATCCACACCGTCCCTTACGACCATCGCCGCCAGCCCCGCGCGCTTCACCGCGGCACATTTCGAATGCGGGATGGCAATCCCTTCCCCGATACCTGTCGTCCCTTCTTCTTCCCTGGCCAAGACGCCTTTTTTATAGGCTTCCCTGTCGTTTAAGTTACCGGATTTTTCCATCAGGCGCGTCATATAGTCGATCGCTTCCGCCTTAGAACCAACGCTGGCATTTACGTCGATTGCCTGTAAGCTGAGTAATTCACTGATCCTCATTTTTGCTTCCTCCTTCATTTTTATTTTCCTGTCATGCCAAAAGATCTGTTTCCCGTTCCTGGCACAGCGTTTCTGACTGCCTGCGTACCAGGTGTTTTTGCGATAACAATTTTTGTATCTTTAGTATATCACGAAATTAATTATTGTCAATTTGTTTTTTATGAAAATTTTCATTTCTGCATATTACACAAATCGGTCGCTGTTTATGGCTTGAAATCTTGATTTTTTTGTTGATTTTGTATATATTCAAGGAATAGGAAGGAATGTAAAACACTTCTTTCTGCTAAATGATAATAATTTACACAGAAGCTTTTACGCGAAAATTAATTACGTTTTTATGCATTCGCGCCTGCGTGACCGGTCAGATACCACTAACCAGGATGAATCTGAAAAAAAGCGCTTTTGACATAGTGTTGCGTTTTTGGGCTTCCCGATAGATCTTGATTGGCCAGGGGATGTGGCTATCCGGACGACTCTGCGGAATGCGGCCAGGGGATGTGGCTATCCGGACGACTCTGCGGGATGCGGCCAGGGGACGCGCCGGGAGACACACCTTGGGC
>CANOET010000305.1 GCA_947564835.1 uncultured Eubacterium sp.
TAGCGATTCGTTCACCGCAGCGTTGCCCCAGTCCGCCCAAGGTGTACCTCCCGGCGCGTCCCCTGTCCACAGCCCGCAGAGGCGTCCGGTTAGCCACATCCCCAGGCTAACAAAAACCTTTCAAGTAGCCCAAAAACGCAATACAATGTTAAATATACATCATAGCCAATACTCCCCACAAAAAAAGAATCTTCAATACTAAACTGCAAAAAAGGACGACCCATATCAACGGGCCGTCCTTTTTGAGGATGATTTGTTTGCGGTTTTATTAATTGCGCTCTACAACGATAATCTCTCCGCCGCTATGATTGTTTGTTTCTATTTCTGCATCCGTTCCGATCTTGCTGTTGGCAGACCCTTCTTCAAAATTAACCACCGTATGTGGCGCTGTTTCTAATACAGTTACCCACAGCGGTATACTTGTCGTCAAAGTCGTTTCGGCTCTGTAAATATTAAAATAAGGCATATTCGCAGCAGTGCCGGAAACTGTGATGTTCGGCTTCTTTGTATCGTCCGGTTCTTTATCGTTATGGACACGTACCTCATGCAAAGTTCCGTTCACAACAAGTTTTCCATCTCCGCCCCAGTTATAGACAACAAGCCCGACTTTGGCATTTTCTGTTATTATTACATTCGTCGTATGATATATTGTCCCAATGGTATTAACCGTTCCATACTCTGTCCATGTAATGTTTTCTCTGCGGATATAAACTTCGCCCAGGGTTGCATGATTTTCAATTTCAGCGTTTGCAATATCAAAATATACCTTGGTTTCCGGCCTGTTTATGCTGGCATCCAGATTGATTTTGAGTGCGCCCGGTGTGCTTACTACAATGCTGCGGTTGCTCTTATCGGCCAAAGCGCTGACTAATTCTTCCTGGCTGGATACGCGTACTTGATTTCCTGCATAATAATTCCATACACCGTCCGCCAAATTAATTTCGATCCCTTCTTCTGCCCCTGCCGGTACCGGAATCTGTGCCCGGAAAAGCCGGTTATCTTCAGTTACTGTAAAAACAATATCCAGCTTTCCGTCTGCTGCCTCAATAACTGCCTGTCCTGCCTGGTCTGTAACTGCCATGCCATTGATATTTGCGAACTCACCTTTGGCTGCATCTTCATTAAAAATAGCCATCGTTATGTACGAACGTGAAAGATCAACGGTAACTGCAGATCCTGATGTAACAAATAAAGAGCCTTTGACATCTAAAACTCTGTCTTCCTCTGTCATACCCCATCTTGGCACAAGTTCTATATCTTTGCTGATGGCCGTATTGAGGTCGAATTTTTCTAAGATCGTGTTTCCTTCTTCATCTTTTCCGGCTGCATAATACCAGCCGCTGAACTTATATCCGTCCCCATTCCGTTTCAGCTGCGCCGGTATCTGGTTTTCTGCGATCTTGCTGCCGGCTTGTACGCGCACTTCCTTCCCTGCAAAGCTGACCGTATAATACGTAACCGAAGGTGTAGATGAACCGGACGAACCTCCTCCGTATCCATAAGACGGTGAAGACGACTGATAAGTAGTAACTCCCGGATTCACAACGCTGCTGGTTCCTTTTGAAATCTGCTGCGTATGATTATTTGCATCGGTTACGGAAACATTGCCGTCTGCTCTGTTATTGATGGTTGTCTTTACTTCTGCCTTGACTTTGCTGCCTTCTGAACCTTGCTGGAAATTCAGCACTGTATCCACGGCTCTTACAACCAGATCCAGCGGTGTCTGCGCCGTTACATTCGTCCCCTGTGCCTTTGCGTCAATGGTCAGCGGAACGGTCGGTTTTTGTTTCAGGTCGCTTGAGATTTCAATGGATATTTTTTCACTGACCGTTACGTTCCCTACCGATCCGTTTACAACCAGCTTTACATTTGCCTCTGCACCTGTAAACGAAATATCCCGGATCTGCCCCTTTGGACCTATTATAATACGTGCTGATTTCGCTGATATCCGTAACGTGTTTCCTACTGCATTTTCATGCCAGGTATCTTTCGCGATCTCCTGCACTTCGATCGATTGGAACACTGCATTGTTTTCCACCTCGGCTGCCGGCGCCTTTACGGTCAGGGCTACGCCGGAGTAATCGCCTGCCTGGATGGAAAATTGCTGTTTTTCTTTTGTCTCGATGGTAAGCTTTTTCAAATTTTTGTCGGCAAGCGCTGCATCTAATTCCGCCTGTGTTGCAACGCTTTTGGTTGTTTCCGTTACCGGAACCGTTGGAACTGACGGTTCTGCCGGAGCTGACGGCTCCGCGGAAACGACGTTTACCACGCATTTTACCAGCTTGCTGTTATATTTCTTCCTGCTGGCTGTGTGCAGCTTTGCTTTTACGGTTGTCCTGCCTGCGGATTTCCCTTTTACCATAAAGCCTGACGCTGTCTTTTTATACACCATGGCAATATCTCTGTCTTCGGTAGCGACTTTTGTGATCTTCCAGCCAATCGTATTATTTTTCAGCGTCATTTTGTTTGTTTCGTTCACCTTCAGTGTCTTATAGGCTGTCCTGAGACTGACGTAAGGCCCTCCCTTAGCTGCTGCCTGAACGATAGGCGCTGCGTCCATGACACATACGGAGGTGAACGCTGTTACTGCTGACAGGACTGCAGCCAGTCTTTTTTTGAAACTTTTCTGCATTTTCTCTCTCCTTCGTTTTCCTTAATTGTAATTACCATTTTTTTCATTTTGATTATACCCCCCCCCGAACAAAAATTGTCAAGTATAAAAGCAATGATTATTTTTTTGCTGTTTCTTTGTTATAGTTCAGGCAGGTCTGTGCGTTAACCGCGCTGACCGTATGAAAACGTGGTGGTTTATGGCATTCGGCCCATTGCGCAGCGATTTCCAATGGCCGGATGCGTAACAGTTCCATGGGTTATCTGAACTTTTACGTTTCTTTTCCCGGGCAAAAAACCGTTTTACAACTTACAGGACCGTTTTACGATTGAGCAGCTTTTAAAAAGGTGCCTTGTCAATACTTCTGCACAGAAAAATACATTTAAGGGTATTGATGGAAAGCCCATTGGAAATAATATGAAAGAGTACCGTATCAGACAGGCCGCTGTGCTGCTTTTCCAGACGAAGCAGAAACATGATCAAAACGATACTGTCAAATAAATCTAACCTCGGCACAGCGGCAACTATTTGAGAAAAGGATGGAGATAAGCGATGTTGAAAGAAAATGTGATCATACCTTTTTTAAAGAAATTTGACCAGTACCCTTTCTGCGTAAGGCTGAACCGGAAGGAGTACCAGATCGGGGACGGAGAGCCGGAGTTTACGGTGAATTTTAAAAAGCCGGTTTCTCTGACTTCCCTAATGACAAGTACCTCTCTCGCTTTGGGAGAGGCTTATATGGATGGGGATTTAGAGATTGAGGGAGATCTGTACTATGCCTTAGATCATTTTTTAGGGCAAATGGACAGGTTTTCCGCAAATGAATCCGCATTAAAAAAGCTGATGTTTCCATCAACTGCAAAAAAGCATCAGCAGAAGGAAGTGCGGAGCCACTATGATATTGGAAATGATTTTTATAAGCTCTGGCTGGACGAAACCATGAGCTATTCCTGCGGTTATTTTCAGCATGAAGACGATTCTCTTTACCAGGCACAGGTGAACAAGGTGGACCATATCCTGAAAAAGCTGTGCCTGGAAGAAGGAATGACACTGCTTGACATTGGCTGCGGATGGGGGTTTTTATTGATCGAGGCGGCAAAAAAATATGGCGTACATGGCATGGGGATTACGCTGAGCCAGGAACAGTACCGGGAATTTCAGCGGCGCATTGCCGACGAACACCTGGAAAGCTTTCTTACGGCAGAGCTGATGGACTACCGGGATATTCCAAAGTGCAGGCAGACCTTCGACCGGATTGTAAGCGTCGGCATGTTGGAACATGTCGGGCGCGGCAATTACCAGCTTTTTATGGATTGTGCAAAGTCTGTATTGAAACCAGGCGGTCTGTTCCTGCTCCATTTTATCAGCGCCCTAAAGGAACATCCCGGCGATCCATGGATCAAAAAATACATCTTTCCCGGCGGCGTTATTCCAAGTTTGCGGGAAATGCTTTCCTGTGCAGCGGAGAACGGTTTGTAAGGATGTGGGATTTATATTTGTCCGCCTGTGCCGCCACCTTCCACAACGGAATCATAGACCTGCACCAGATTCTGTTTGCAAATGGGATCAACAATGGATTGCCGCTTGTGCGGTGGTATTGAATTTCACCATTGTGTTGTGTTTTTTTGCTTCCCGATAGATCTTGATTGGCCAGGGATGTGGCTAACCGGACGACTCTGCGGGCTTTACAACAACTGAATTTGCGTTTCATGTAAAACCGGTGAAAACCAGCCGGATGAGGGGGAAAGGGCCTGGCTTCCGGCGACGTTGGA
>CANOET010000306.1 GCA_947564835.1 uncultured Eubacterium sp.
CAGACCTGGTGCGGATTGTAGAGATTTTTTCTCAATTTAACTGTCAAACGCCCGGAAAGTCAGTAGTAAGGAAATTAACTGTCAAACGACCGCATAAAATTTTCATTTAAGCCTTGCCAGGCACACCCCCTTGTGATATAGTAAAATTCCTTATGATATCACAAACAGGAGGCAAAAATGTCAAAATTCATAGGCAACAAAGCATTTTACAAAATGGTGCTTTGCATCGCGGTTCCCATTATGATCCAAAACGGCATCACAAATTTTGTAAGCCTGCTGGACAACATTATGATCGGGCAGATCGGTACAGAGCAAATGTCAGGGGCCGCGATTGTCAATCAGCTGATTTTCGTGTACAACCTGTGTATGTTCGGCGGGGTATCCGGTGCGGGCATCTTTACGGCACAGTATTTCGGACAGGGCAGCCAGGAAGGTGTCCGCCAGACGATGCGCTTTAAATTCTGGATGGCGGCGGCTGTAACGGGGCTTACGGTTGTGATCCTGTTAGGCGGCGGTACGTTCCTGATCGGTTCTTATTTAAAGGGGGATGGTTCCGCGGAAGATGCGGCAGCGACTTTTTTGTATGGGAAACAGTATCTTCATATTATGCTGCTTGGGCTTCCTGCGTTTGCGGTTGTGCAGATCTATGCGAGTACGCTCAGGGAATGCGGGCAGACCGTTCTGCCGATGAAGGCCGGAATTGTGGCTGTGTTTGTCAATCTGATATTTAATTATCTTTTGATCTATGGAAAATGCGGGCTTCCGGAGCTTGGGGTCCGCGGCGCTGCAATTGCCACCGTTCTTTCCCGCTATGTGGAAATGGTGATCGTTACCTGGCAGGTACATAGAAAGACGGAAACTTATCCATTTATGGAAGGGCTGTATGGCACAATGAAAATCCCGAAAGACCTGGCCTTTAAGATTATCCGCAAGGGAAGCCCGCTTTTACTGAATGAGACGCTCTGGGCGGCTGGTATGGCGATGCTGACACAGTGCTATTCCGTGCGCGGGCTGAATGTAGTAGCCGGGCTGAATGTCTCCAGCACGATTAATAATGTGTTTAATATCGTGTTTATTGCGCTGGGGGATTCTGTCGCGATTGTGGTCGGCCAGCTGCTGGGAGCGGGCAAAATGGAAGAGGCAAGGGATACGGATAATAAAATGATTGCTTTTTCCGTATTCAGCTGCACCTGCATTGCGGCCGTCATGTTTCTGCTGGCGCCGTTATTCCCGGGGCTGTATAAAATCAATGCGCAGGCGGCGGAGCTGGCCAAATACTTTATTATGGCAACGGCTTTTTTTATGCCGCAGAATGCTTTTTTGCATGCGGCTTATTTTACACTGCGTTCCGGCGGAAAGACGGTGGTTACGTTTTTATTTGACAGTGTGTTTATCTGGTGCGTCAGTGTGCCGATTGCGTTCGTATTCAGCCGTTTTACGGCGCTTCCGGTCATCAGTGTCTATATTTTGGTGCAGTTGGGCGATTTGATGAAGTGTGTCATCGGGTTTGTTCTTGTAAAAAAGGGCGTGTGGCTGCAGAATATTGTAGAAATGGAGTGATGGTATGAATTTTGAAAATTTGTTTGAGCTGGTCGGGCAGTATCAGTACGATGAGATTCGGATTATTGGATGGGATGTAACGCTGCTTGGGAAAACGGCGCATCTCGCTGCCATGATGCGCAGAAAGGATCAGCTGGAATTGTGCCTGCTGGTGCAGGAAGAGGAAAAGAAAGAGACGGAGAAAGGGCTGGAGAAAGAAGAAAATGCAGTCAGCCTGTTTCAAAGCGGTTCAAACCGGGAATTGATGAAACAGCATAGCAACAGCCAGAACTGGGCGTGTATACAGCGGCTGGAGATTGACGGGACAGCTTTTGATTCCCTTGGTTCTTCCTTTGGCGCATTGAATACATGCGATCTAAGCGCATCATATCTGATGGCAAAGCTGGCAGATGCCGGATGGCGCCTTCCAAAAGACCATCTGCTTCTTTGCCAGAACTGGGAAGAACAGCCGGTACAGCTGATGCATTGCCGTTTTTTCTGCCCGTCTGCGCAGCTTCCGGATATGGCGCAGGCAAAGGTAACGGTTACGTGGCATTCGTTTCCGGTCTGGTATCAGATCGAACAGCCCGTCCGGCTGGTAACCGGGGATGCCGGGGAGGATCAGGACGGGCAGACGAAGCTTGCTTTTTCGATTGCCGGACAGGATGGAACCGCGCAGGAAGGCATTTGCTATATCAATCGTGTCAGCCTGCAGGATATGTGGGAAACAGAAGAACAGCGTTTTGCAGATCCGCAATTTCAAAAACAGATGCTGGCCAGCCTGTCACAGGAAGAATTTGAAGCTATGAAACAGCAATCCTTGGAAATGCTGGGGCAGATCTGTCCGCGCGGGATGTGTTTTCCGGTTGTGGAATACGAGTGTACGCTGGATGTCAGCCTGGAATTTTATACACAGGATTATTTAAACGCGGTTCCTAAGAGTAGTTCCGCGAGTATCATGTATCTGTCAGACCAGGAAGAAGCAGCCGGAAAGCATGGGCTGCGGCTTAGGAGCTATATTCTGGAATCGCCTGTACCGCCGGAGACAACGGAAGTCCCAGCGGAGCTGTTCCGGGCGGTACAGACGATACCGGAGCAGACCGAACAGCTGGCCTGAACCCCTGCTGTGCTTATGCCAGGATGGTTTGCCGCCGCCGTGCTTATGCCAGGATGGTTTTGCCACCGTTCCTTATGCCAGGATGGTTTTGCCGCTGTAGGAAAGGATCAGCAGCTCTACCGCGATCTGGTCCGCCATCTTTCCGGTTTTACTGTCCGTCTCCAGCCGGGCGCCGTCATTTAATGCCTGCACCAGTTCTTCGTCAGTAAACCGAGAAGCCTGTTCCAGGGTACGTTTGACGGCAAACGGCGGTATGCCTGCTTTAGCAGCCATCGTCTTTGCATCCAATCCGCATTTGTTCATAGATTTTAAATCCAGCAGGATACGGAATTGCCGGTTGATTAGATACAGGATACGCATCGGCGCTTCCTTTAAGGCAAGCAGGTCATAGTAGCAGGCAAGCGCATGTTTCCGGTCGCGTCTGCCGATGGCGTTTACCATTTCAAAAATCTGGTTCGTAACCTGTGGCGTACAGATCGCCTCCACATCCGCGGCATGGATCACTTCTTCATTCATCGTATAACAAAGCAATTTCTCCAGCTCTTTATCAATGTTCCCCATATCTGTTCCGGTTTTCGAAAGAAACAGCTGTAAAACTGGCTGCGTGATTTTTTTCCCTTCCCGTTTCAGCCTGCCAAGGATCCAGCGGGTCAAAAGCTGTTCGCCCTGTTCGCCAAATTCCACAGCGCGTCCTTTCTTGCTCGCTGCTTTGTACAGCTTCCCGCGTTTATCTATTTCAGATTCAACAAATATAAGTATCGTTGCAGACGGCATATCCGGCAAATAGGCTGCCAATTGTTCACATCCATTTTTAAAAAATCCGCTGTCTTCGATGAAAATCAGCCGGTGGTCAGCAAAAAACGGCATCGTCTCAGCAAGATCAATCACCGCCAGAGGATTGGTACCGCGTCCTTCAAAACGCGCAACATTCATCGTATCGTCCGGAGCAGAAAGCGCCTGCTTGAGCTTTTCTTTATATTGCAGCTTTAAGTAATTTTCGCTGCCGTACAGCAAATAGACATTCTGAAACTGGCCGGACCGGATATCTTCGTCGATCGTTTTCAATAAGAATTACCTCCCATACGGTCAGCGCGGTTAACGCGCAGACCTGCCTGAACTGTTACAAAAAACCACTGATTAAGAGGGAATCAGTGGTTTTCGTATATAATATTATGCTGCTCTAAGCCATTTTGTTAACAGCATGACTTAATCTTGAAATCTTTCTGGAAGAAGTATTCTTGTGATATACGCCCTTTGTTGTTGCTTTTGCAAGCTCGCTGGTCGCTGCCTTTAATGCTGTCTTAGCAGCTTCCTTGTCATTTGCAGCGATGGCAGCATCCACTTTTTTAATGGATGTTTTCACTTTTGAGCGGATCGATTTATTTCTGGCAGCCTTTTTCTCTGCTACAAGAATCCTTTTCTTTGCTGATTTGATATTAGCCAATTCAAACACCTCCATTTACAATAGAATGATTTGATAATCACATGTAATGGCGTTCGTTATGCGGACACGGACAAACTAACGAACACTCACTAATAATAGAATAATTGAAATGGTCTGTCAATACATAAAATGAGATTTTTTGTAAAAACTTTAAGTAGCAGGTAACAGTTCAGATCAGGGGGGAGATTGTGCTTTTTTTGGGGGGGGGGAGGGGATTGGCTATGCGGACGCCGGGTGAGGGGGAAATGGCCTGGCTTCCTGC
>CANOET010000307.1 GCA_947564835.1 uncultured Eubacterium sp.
TCCCGGCGCGTCCCCTGGCCGCATCCCGCAGAGTCGTCCGGTTAGCCACATCCCCAGGCTAACCAAGATCTTTCGGGAAGCCAAAAAACGCAACACAATGTCAATTCTGTCGCCTGGAATTAAAATTTTGCCGTTTTACGCAAAAAATCATTCCTAAGCACCGAATCAAATACAACATCCTATCCGAATTGTAATGAAAAGTCCTATATCCACAGGAACAGCGTCAAAAAACACATTGAATCAGCAGGAAAATTATGTTATAATTGAAACAAAAACAATTGGAAAAGGAGGAGATTGTATGTTCAATTTATTCAATTCAGTTGGAAACAACCAAAACAATTTTTTCAGCAGCATGAATTTTGCAGACTATGCGAGCATCCGTAACGGTTCATACAATAAGCTGGTAAAAGCATACTATGCAAAAACCGACAGCGGCAGCAGCTCTAATTCAGCATCCACAGGCACAAACAGAACAAGTGATAAAAAATACTGGGATTACAATGAAAAGATCAAAAATCCCCCGAAAAAAGACTATCACTATTGGAATTATAATGAGAAGATCAAGGGTGAAAAAGCACCGGGCGAAAAATTCGTGGACATTAAAAACGCTGCTTCCAACGTAAAGAGCGCAACGAGTTCCATGGAAAAATCCGGAGAGATCAGCTATGATGCAGTTTCCAGCTATGTAAGCAGATATAATGATCTGGTTAACGCTACGAAAAATTCCGGCAGTGTAGTCATTAACAGTTCTATGCGCTCCATTAGTGATTACACAAAATCTAATGCAGATGCCCTGGCAGAAATCGGTATTACCATTGACGATAAAGGAACCTTGAAAATTAATAAAGAAACCTTCCAGGCTGCAAGTTCTGACAGTGTAGACGCACTGTTCAAAGGAACAAATTCTTATGGCACGAAGGTTGGAAGCCGCGCAGCAGCTATCCAGTCTAATGCAAAATACGAGGCATCGAAATACGGAATTACTGATACCAGTTCGACAAGCGGAACGACTTCTTCCAGCAGCAGTTCTTCTTCCAGCAGTGTAACAGAAAAGCCTGCCGCTACAAGCGGGCAGTTATCTGTTGTCCGCAGCAATGCCAGCAGTCTGGCTGAAACCGCCGGCAAGCTGTCCTCTGGTACAAATTCGATTTTTAAGACGGACGACGAGGGCAATTATGACACGGACGCGATTTACAACGCTGTCAGCGATTTCGTAAAACAATATAACGCAACCGTAGAAAGCGCTGGAAAGTCCAATGTCGCTGCTATTAAATATGCAGCTCTTGCTTCTATGACAGACAGTACAAAAGCAAACAGCAGCAAACTGGCAGAAATTGGGATCAAAATTGATTCATCCAAGAAGACGCTCACGCTTGATAAAGAACAGCTGAAAGCTGCCGGACCTGAAAAGGTAAAAGATCTTTTTGCTGGCGGATACGGCAATAAAATAAATGATAGGGCATCGGCGATTTCTTATCATGCAAATTATGAAATCAACAAAGGCGGCATGTATAGCAGTACAGGCAGTTACAACTACAACAGCAAAAGTGCGTTTGATGCTGCCTGGTAATTATAGAAAACGGCTATCAGCGGCGTTTGGAAAATTGCCCGGAATTACCTTTTCCGGGCAGTTTTTTCATATGCCTGTATGCGCCTGTATTTCAGACAATGTATTTCATTTTTTGTTCTAAATTAGAAACTTAGATTGATTTTTTGCGCAAAATGGCAAAATTCCGCCACTTAGATCCAAAAATTTTACCTTTTGCTCAAGTAATGGTTCTTAAGCAACTAACATTCTTTCCACGCATACTTCCTATAATATTGCTCTGCCTTTTCCCTGGACAGTCCAAAATGTTTTTGCAGCTTAGCAATGCTTTTTTCCCATGGTATTTTTTCTTCCAGATGATCCAATACAAGTGCCTGAATCCCTTGTTCTCTGCCTTGTTCCCTGCCTTCCTCCCGGCCCTGTTTTCTGCCTTCTTCTCGGCCTTGTTCCCTGCCTTCTTCCCGGCCTTGTTCCCTGCCTTCTTCTCGGCCTTCCTCTAGTATGCTCTGTCCTAATCCGCTCATTACATTTACCTCCTGCCACAATTCTTCATTTTCTGAAAAATCAATATAATCAGAAACCACGTCCATAAACTCTTTTTTATGCGGATACATGATTGCATTTAAAAACCGCAGCAAATGATACCCCTCATCCTCTTCTTTTCCGTGATATTCACTCTCTCCCAGCCGGATGATCACTAACTTCATTAAATCATAATTCTCCCTCTTTGTCGTACAGTTTCCGATATTATGCGTATTTACCATTTCATAAAACGAAACGCTGTAGCGCTCCTGAACCGGGATATCATCCCGGCAGATCCAGATGCTGTAGCATTTTTCCAATGCTCCGTAATCTGTCTGATCCGTCGCCAGTGTAAGCTGCGATGCAATCCTTCTGGCAAGGTAGTAAATTCCACGCTTTTCAACCGGATAGCCCGGACGGTATGTTTTTTGCGGCTCCATATCAACATGCAGATTTACCGTTACCACGGTATCCGACAGTCTGGGATTTCTGGCCCGGAACACAAAATCAAAATAAGATACTTTTTCATTTAGCTGTACAAATTCTGCATTTCCTCCGCGTACCTGCGTATTCGTTCTTCCGGTGGACACTTCTTTTTCCCGGCTAAAGGAGTCGTCCTCTATAAATTCCATAATTTCCTTGCGGCTGTACCCTTTGTATTCTTCTACAACTTCCTGTAATATGACTGCCAGCACTTCTTTGGCATAGAGTACGGTTTTGCACTCCGCATCCAGCCCCTCCATCTCTGATGTGATCTGTAATGCGCTGAGCGCTTCCATACTTCCTGTTATTTTGTCCAAATTACACACCTCCTCTTTTTGTAGATTTTCTATAACAATTTTGAATCTAAATCTGCCTATTTGTTCAAGTAATAGTTCTTAAGCAACTAACATTCTTTCCATGCATACTTCCTATAATATTGCTCCGCCTTTTCCCTGGACAGTCCAAAATGTTTTTGCAGCTTAGCAATGCTTTTTTCCCATGGTATTTTTTCTTCCAGATGGTCCAGTACAAGCGCCTGAATCCCTTGTTCTCGGCCTTGTTCCCTGCCTTCCTCCCTGCCCTGTTTTCTGCCTTCCTCTCGGCCTTGTTCCCTGCCTTCCTCTCGGCCTTCCTCTAGTATGCTCTGTCCTAATCCGCTCATTACATTTACCTCCTGCCACAATTCTTCATTTTCTGAAAAATCAATATAATCAGAAACCACGTCCATAAACTCTTTTTTATGCGGATACATGATTGCATTTAAAAACCGCAGCAAATGATACCCCTCATCCTCTTCTTTTCCGTGATATTCACTCTCTCCCAGCCGGATGATCACTAACTTCATTAAATCATAATTCTCCCTCTTTGTCGTACAGTTTCCGATATTATGCGTATTTACCATTTCATAAAACGAAACGCTGTAGCGCTCCTGAACCGGGATATCATCCCGGCAGATCCAGATGCTGTAGCATTTTTCCAATGCTCCGTAATCTGTCTGATCCGTCGCCAGTGTAAGCTGCGATGCAATCCTTCTGGCAAGGTAGTAAATTCCACGCTTTTCAACCGGATAGCCCGGACGGTATGTTTTTTGCGGCTCCATATCAACATGCAGATTTACCGTTACCACGGTATCCGACAGTCTGGGATTTCTGGCCCGGAACACAAAATCAAAATAAGATACTTTTTCATTTAGCTGTACAAATTCTGCATTTCCTCCGCGTACCTGCGTATTCGTTCTTCCGGTGGACACTTCTTTTTCCCGGCTAAAGGAGTCGTCCTCTATAAATTCCATAATTTCCTTGCGGCTGTACCCTTTGTATTCTTCTACAACTTCCTGTAATATGACTGCCAGCACTTCTTTGGCATAGAGTACGGTTTTGCACTCCGCATCCAGCCCCTCCATCTCTGATGTGATCTGTAATGCGCTGAGCGCTTCCATACTTCCTGTTACTTTGTCCAAATTATACGCCTCCTTTTTTGTAGTTTTTATGTGATAATTGTTGAATTTTCAAGGAATGTTTATATTATGCTTTATTGTGTTTTGTTGTGTTTCGTATTGGGAAGAGGTTTTATCTGGATGCATTTATTATAGCATATGCGAAAATCCTTTTCACTAATATTTTCGCTGAATGGTGTTCAGTTATGGGAGCCAAGCGGAATGGGAAGCTGGGTAAGAAGAGCGAACAACCGTAAGAGCAACATGGCAGAATTTTGATGCCGGGTGGCAGAATTGACATTGCGTTGTATTTTTTGGCTTACCGAAAGATTATGGTTAGCCAGGGGGATGTGGCTAACCGGACGACTCTG
>CANOET010000308.1 GCA_947564835.1 uncultured Eubacterium sp.
ATGGCACAAATAGCGGGTGCTGTATTCACTGTTATTTCCACAATGCAGTACTAGGTGCCGCGACCGGACGGTGCCACTGTGTAAACGCAGAATACATAGGGATTCTTAACATTCTGGAATAGGAGCCGGAAGCCAGGTCCTTTCCCCCTCATCCAGCGTCCGCATAGTCATTAAAAAACACAACACAATGTGAAAAATATTTCTTTTCTGGCCCATCCAGGTTACGGATACCTGAACCGCTACAAAGAAATCGGAAAGTATATCAGCCTTTTTATCTTTTGTGAAATCGATTTCATTAAAATAAAAAGAAAAGAAGGGAACAAAATGGCAGTAGATTACGCAAAATGTGCAAAAGAAATTTTTGAAAATCTCGGCGGCAGAAACAACCTGGTCAGTGCTGCGCATTGTGCGACCAGACTGCGGCTGGTAACGGTAGACAACAGCAAAATCGATATGAAGAAGCTGGAAAACGTGGATGGTGTAAAAGGTGTTTTCAGCAACAACGGACAGCTGCAGTTGATTATCGGAACCGGAACTGTTAATAAAGTGTATGATGAATTTTTAAAAGTAAGCGGCATGACGGCGGCAACGAAAGAGGATGTAAAAGCAGCAGCGGCAGCGAAACAGCCGGTCTTAAAACGGATGATTAAATCTCTCGGGGATGTATTTGTGCCGATTCTTCCGGCCATTGTAGCTTCGGGTCTGATGATGGGCCTGGTAGAGGCGCTTGGAAAAGCGATTCCGTCTTTTGCGCAAAGCGACTGGTATGGGATTTTGGATCTGATGGCGAATACGGCATTTACTTTTTTGCCGATTCTGATCGCAGTATCGGCAGCCCGGGTATTCGGCGGAAATATTTTTCTAGGGGCGGTGATCGGCATGGTTATGATCCATCCAAACCTGATCAATGCCTGGTCAGTAGGTTCGATGGATGCATCTGAGATCCCGGTCTGGCATCTGCTTAGCTTTCCAATCCGCCAGGTCGGTTACCAGGGGCATGTCATCCCGGTTGTTATAGCTGTATGGCTGATGAGTAAGATCGAAAAATGGCTGCACGAACATGTGCCGGAAATGATTGATCTGTTTGTAACTCCGCTTTGTACAGTTCTGGCTACCGCTTTCCTGACGCTTGGACTGATTGGGCCGATGTTTTCCATGGCGGAAAATTATGTGCTGGACTTTGCAGGCTGGATCATTACGGTTAGAAGCCGGGGAAGTTCAGGCGCCTTTTGACGGTGTCATTTCATCCGTAACAGATACCCGCCATGCCATCGGTATTACAGGGCCTGGCGATATGGAAGTCCTGATCCATGTGGGCGTTGATACCGTCAATATGAAGGGAGACGGATTCCGGCTCCTTGTGGCAGAGGGCGACCAGGTGACAGCAGGGCAGAAGCTGATGGAGTTTGACATGAAAAAAATCCGCGCAGCCGGCTACAGCACGACAACAGCGGTCCTTTTAACAAACAGTGATGATTATCCGGCATTCCGGGTGCTGAAAACAGGGAAATCAGATCATTTATAAAATGTTATCTTCTTTTTAAAATCCGTAACTTTTCACTATAGAAAAAATGACAGGCATATGCTATAATGTTGAAAAGGATTTCATAGATACAAGGAGCGATGAAAATGAATATAGCAGAAATTGCGAAGCTGGCGGGAGTATCCAGTGCAGCCGTTTCACGTTATTTTAATAACGGGCATATTTCAGATGAAAAAAAAGAAGTGATCCGCAAGGTTGTAGAAGAAACAGGCTACCGGCCTTCCGTACAGGCACAGACATTGCGCACCAAAAAGACGAAAATGATCGGTGTGATCGTGCCTAAAGTGGCGTCTGCGTCGATCGGAAGGATTGTAGAAGGCATCTTATCCATATTAAATGAGAGTGAATACCAGACGCTGCTGGCAGTCACACAGAATGACCCCAAAAAAGAATCCGAATACCTGATTGCGTTTAACGACAAGCAGGTGGACGGAGTGATTCTGGCCGCAACCGTATTTACGGCAGATCAGAAACGTATTTTGAAAAATATGCTGGTGCCGATTGTAATCGTCGGACAGCGCCTGTCCGGTTACTACTGTGTCTTTCATGATGATTATCATGCAGCATATGATTTGACAAAGCTGCTGATGGAAAAAGGAAGAAAGCGGCTGGGATATATTGGGGCGCTGCGCCAGGATCAGGCGGTCGGAGCGGAACGTTACCGCGGTTTTTGTGATGCAGTGATTGATATGGGCTGCGGGGGATTGGCGGAAAATGCAGTGACAGCAGATTTTACGATTGCATCCGGTTATGAGAAAGCAAAAGAATTGCTGACACGCTGTAAAAATCTGGACGGGCTGGTCTGTGCGACGGATACGATGGCGGCGGGGGCCATGCAGTATCTTTGTGAACAGGGGATCGAGGTTCCGCAGCAGATTGTTGTTGCCGGCCAGGGGGATTCCGATATGGCGAAGGTGACTGCGCCGCCGTTAATAACGGTACATTATTCTTATGAACGCAGCGGGGAGATTGCGGTGCAGATGCTGATGGAAGTGCTGGAGAAGGGGGAAGCGGCGATTAAAGAGGTGAAGCTTGGATATTATATTGTGGAGGCTTCTTAGATGGTTGGAACAGAAAAGAAACACTTTTGACATTGTGTTGCGTTTTTGGGCTTCCCGATAGATCTTGATTAGCCAGGGGATGTGGCTAACTGGATGACTCTGCGGGCAGGGGATGTGGCTGCCCGGACGACTCTGCGGGCTTTACAACATCTAAATTTCAGTTCATGTAAAGCCGGTCAACATTTAAATTTCAGTTCATGTAAAGCCAGGCCCTTTCCCCCTCATCCAGCGTCCGCATAGCCAATAAAAAACGCAACACAATGTCAAAAATGTTTCTTTTCTGGTTCACCCAGGTTAGAGAGATCGTAGCAACGCTCAGATTTCACACATTTTTTATCACAATATAAGTAGGAAAATCATCTAAAGTATGCTAAAATAAGAAAGTCATAGTAATCATGCATCCAGTTCATCTGCCTGCATGGTTACATTCCACAAAAAACAACCAGCACCCGATCACCCCGGAGATCACTGCAGCCCGGGAACTCGGAGAAATAGGAGGAATTTATGTCAGATTTTAATTTTAATACCGATGAAGAATGCTTAAACGTATCCGTTCGTTCCGATGGAACAGACGACAGCGGTAACTACAAATTTGTATGCAAGCTCGAACATTTCGGGCATCAGTCCTACGGACAGTCATTTGGAATCTACTTTAGCCAGAATATCGAAGTCGTAGAAGTGCCTGGTGATATCGAAGCTGCAGCCGAAGGCAACCATCTGCATATCCGGCGCAATAACCAGATGAATGATAACGGCCTTGTAGAAGTCTGGATCAAGCTGTCTGCTGCGGAATCACCGGAAGTAACCGGTATTACGGATATCGCGTGCCAGCCGGAAGAAAACGGAAAGGAAGTACTTGCTATCGGCGCTGTGCAAAGAGCCATTTTTGCAAGAAGAAGCACACGCAGCTATAAGCCGGACATGCTGCCAAAAGAGACCATTGAACGGATTCTGAAAGCAGGCACGTACGCTCCGACCGGTATGAATCATCAGTCACCGATTATCCTGGCAGTGACGAAGAAAGAAATGCGTGATAAACTCTCTGCCATGAACGCTGAAATCCTTGGCAAGGAAGACGATCCGTTTTATGGCGCGCCGGTTGTACTTGTCGTACTTGCAGATAAAGATATGCCAACCTATCTGTATGACGGCAGCCTTGTAATGGGTAATATGATGCTGGCTGCAGAAGAGCTTGGCGTTGCAAGCTGCTGGGTACACCGTGCAAAAGAAGAATTTGAATCCGAAGAAGGGAAAGAAATCTTAAAATCGCTTGGTATCGAAGGCAATTATGAAGGGATCGGGCATCTGATCCTTGGTTATGCGGATGGCGAGGCTGAACCTGCAGCGCCGCGCAAAGATAATTATACATATTTTATAGAGTAATTCTGTATTTCTTTCTGTCAATTTCTGACAACATGCGGCAGCAGAAAACGTTATGAAATCATTCCGTTCTTCTTTCGATCCCTGAAAAAGAAGAACGGAATTTTATGATACTGCTGGTTCTATATTTTCTGCTCAGTGAATGGCGTTCCTTACGGCAAGTGGCTGATTTTTGTTTTTTCAGTATTTAGAAAATCCTTCAGTGAAAATGGTTAAATTTTGGTTTCGGGCAGGGGCGGGATGTGGCTAACCGGATGACTTTGCGGGCGGGGGGGGGCGGGATGTGGCTAACCGGACGACTCTGCGGGCAGCGGCCAGGGGATGCGCCGGGAGACACACCTTGGGCGGACTGGGGCAACGCTGCGGTGAACG
>CANOET010000309.1 GCA_947564835.1 uncultured Eubacterium sp.
GTTTGGGAAAAACAGTATGCCCGATGTGGATAACCTGTTGACTTCATTTTATCAGTTAGATGATGAAGCAAGAAAGGAAGTAGTGGAAACGATACAGTTCAAGTTACAGTATCACAAAGACAAAGAACGGGCAGAACAGGTAAAGCAAATAAAAGGTTGGTAAAAAGACAAACTCCGATGAAACTTGGCACCACTTTCATCGGGGTTCTTTTTTATGGCACCGTTTTGGCACCGCTTTACATATTTTCACTGTTGCAAAGTTTCAAAAAGGGCTTCCCGATTTCTCGGAAAGCCCCATAAAATCTAGCTTTTTACCAATTACTCAATAATCGTAGCCACACGACCAGACCCAACAGTCCTACCACCCTCACGAATAGCAAACGTAAGCCCCTGCTCCATAGCAACCGGGTGGATCAATTCAATCGTCATTTCAATATTATCACCAGGCATACACATTTCTGTACCATTCGGTAAAGCGCACACGCCTGTTACGTCAGTTGTTCTGAAATAGAACTGCGGACGATAGTTATTGAAGAAAGGTGTATGACGGCCACCTTCATCTTTTGTCAGAACGTAAACCTGAGCTGTAAACTTGCGGTGGCATGTTACAGAACCTGGTTTTGCCAGTACCTGGCCTCTTTCGATCTGGTCGCGGTTGATACCACGCAGCAGTGCGCCGATGTTATCACCAGCCATAGCTTCATCCAGCTGTTTACGGAACATTTCGATACCTGTTACAACAGTCTTCTGAACATCTTCCTTAACGCCGAGGATTTCCAGTTCGTCGTTCAGATGTAACGTACCTCTTTCTACACGGCCTGTTGCAACCGTGCCACGGCCTGTGATGGTAAATACGTCTTCGACTGGCATTAAGAATGGCTTGTCTGTATCACGCTGCGGATCCGGAATGTAGCTGTCTACGGTATCCATTAATTCCATGATCTTGTCGCCCCATTCGCTCTTTGGATCTTCCAGTGCTTTTAAAGCAGATCCTTTGATGATCGGGCAGCCTTCGAATTCGTATTCTTCGAGCTGTTCTGTGATTTCCATTTCTACTAATTCCAGTAACTCTTCGTCATCTACCATATCACATTTGTTCATGAAGACAACGATATATGGTACACCTACCTGACGGGATAACAGGATGTGCTCTTTTGTCTGAGCCATAACGCCGTCAGTTGCAGCTACAACGAGGATCGCGCCGTCCATCTGTGCCGCACCGGTGATCATGTTCTTTACATAGTCAGCATGTCCAGGACAGTCAACGTGTGCATAGTGTCTGTTTGCTGTTTCATACTCAACGTGAGCGGTAGAGATTGTGATACCTCTTTCTCTTTCTTCCGGAGCCTTATCAATATTCGCGAAATCTACAGCTGCATTTCCTTCTACTCTTTCGGAAAGTACTTTTGTGATCGCTGCTGTTAAGGTTGTTTTACCATGATCTACGTGACCAATGGTACCGATATTACAATGTGGTTTTGTTCGTTCAAATTTAGCCTTTGCCATGTTGAAACGTCCTCCTTAAATTATTTCCCAATGGGTTGTTTGTTGATAATATACTATCTCGTATTATATGCGAAATTGCCTTTTTTTTCAAGTAATTCCTGATATTTTTCTACATTTTGGCGTAATTGCGTTACAGTTCGCAGCTGGCCTGCTTTTGGGACAGGTGTGGACTGTAACGAAATGTAAGGCGCCCGTTCGGCGGGCTGCCTATACGGCTGTGCATACGCCGTTATTTTGACTGCGCGGAAATTACCTTTTCCTGTACAGACTTCGGTACCTGTTCGTATTTTTCAAAGAACATCGAATAGTTGCCGCGTCCCTGTGTCCTGGAACGTAAGTCTGTGGAGTAGCCGAACATTTCTGCCAGCGGTACAAAAGCGCGTACGATCTTGCCGCCGCCTAAGTCATCCATACCTTCGATCCGTCCGCGGCGGGAGTTTAAGTCGCCGATGACATCGCCCATATATTCTTCCGGCATGGTTACCTCGACCTTCATGATTGGTTCTAAGATTGCCGGAGCTGCTTTTGCCATTGCCTCTTTAAAGCACATGGAACCAGCGATGTGGAATGCCATTTCTGAAGAATCGACTTCATGGTAAGAGCCGTCGTATACGGTCGCCTTGATGCCGAGTACCGGGAAGCCTGCCAGAATACCTGCCTGGGATGCTTCTTCAATACCTTCCCCGACTGCAGGGATGTATTCCTTCGGAATCGCGCCGCCGACTACTGCGGATTCAAACTTGAATACTTCTTCTCCGTTTGCATCCATCGGCTCGAATTTAACTTTACAATGCCCGTACTGGCCGCGGCCGCCGGACTGTTTTGCGTATTTGTATTCCTGGTCTACCGGCTTTGTAAATGTCTCTTTATAAGCAACCTGCGGTGCGCCTACGTTTGCTTCTACCTTAAATTCACGAAGCAGACGGTCTACGATAATCTCCAGATGCAGCTCGCCCATACCTGCGATAATCGTCTGGCCTGTTTCCGGGTCGGTATGCGCACGGAAGGTCGGATCTTCTTCTGCAAGCTTTGCCAGAGCTTCACCCATCTTGCCCTGTCCTGCTTTTGTCTTCGGCTCGATTGCAAGCTCGATAACCGGTTCCGGAAATTCCATGGATTCCAGGATTACCGGATGCTGGTCGTCACAGATCGTATCGCCTGTCGTCGTCAGCTTAAAGCCGACTGCAGCGGCGATATCGCCGGAATATACTTTATCCAGCTCGGCACGTTTGTTTGCATGCATCTGCAGCAGACGGCCGACACGTTCTTTTTTGTCTTTGGTTGCATTTAATACATATGACCCTGACTTCAGCACGCCGGAATAAACACGGATAAATGCCAGTTTTCCGACAAACGGGTCTGTCATAATCTTGAATGCAAGCGCAGAGAACGGTTCTTCATCTGAAGAATGCCTCTCTACTTCATTGCCGTCCAGGTCAACGCCCTTGATGGCTGCTACATCTGTCGGAGCCGGCATAAATTCCAGTACCGCATCCAGCAGCTTCTGCACGCCTTTGTTGCGGTACGCCGAACCGCAGCAGACCGGAATGGCCTTGCATTCGCAAGTCGCTTTGCGAAGCGCCTTTTTCAGATCCTCTACCGACGGTTCTTCTCCTTCCAGATACTGCATCATCAGATCGTCATCCAGCTCGGAAATCTTTTCAATCAGTTCGGTGCGATATAACTCTGCGTCATCCTTCATATCATCCGGAATCGCAGTAATGGAAATATCATCGCCCTTGTCATCGTTGTATATATATGCTTCCATCTCGAACAAATCAATGATCCCTTTAAATTCATCTTCTTTGCCGATCGGAATCTGCAAAATAATTGCATTTTTACCCAATCTTGTACGGATCTGCTCGACAGCGCCGTAGAAATCCGCACCCAGAATGTCCATCTTATTGATAAACGCCATTCTCGGTACATTGTAGGTGTCAGCCTGACGCCATACATTTTCGGACTGAGGCTCCACACCGCCCTTTGCACAGAAGACGCCGACAGCGCCGTCCAGTACACGGAGCGAACGTTCCACTTCAACGGTAAAGTCAACGTGTCCCGGTGTGTCAATAATATTGATGCGGTGCTCTAACGCACCCGGCTTTGCTTTGGCATGGTCTTCCAAAGTCCAGTGACAGGTTGTAGCGGCTGAAGTAATTGTGATGCCCCTTTCCTGTTCCTGCTCCATCCAGTCCATCGTAGCAGTACCTTCATGAGTATCACCAATCTTATAGTTAATACCGGTATAATATAAAATACGCTCGGTCAATGTCGTCTTACCGGCATCGATATGAGCCATAATACCGATATTTCTGGTTCTCTCTAATGGATATTCTCTTCCAGCCAAGATTTTTTCCTCCTAATTATACTGCAACATGCACATTAGAATCTGTAATGGGCAAATGCTTTGTTCGCTTCTGCCATCTTGTGCATATCTTCTTTCCGTTTCACGGAAGCGCCTGTATTATTTGCCGCGTCCATGATTTCATTTGCCAACCGCTCTTCCATCGTCTTTTCAGACCTTTTCCTGGAAAACATGGTCAGCCAGCGCAATGCCAGCGCCTGACGGCGGTCCGGCCTTACTTCGATCGGCACCTGGTACGTAGCGCCGCCGATACGCCTTGCCTTTACTTCGAGTACAGGCATAATATTGTTCATTGCATCCTCAAATACTTCTACCGCCGGGCGGTCTGTCTTTTCCGCAACCCGCTCGAACGCATGATAAACAATTTTCTGCGCAATACCTTTCTTGCCGTCAAGCATAATATTGTTAATCAGCTTTGTAACGACCGTATTGTTGTAAATTGGATCAGCTAATACTTCTCTTTTCTGAGTATGTCCTTTAC
>CANOET010000310.1 GCA_947564835.1 uncultured Eubacterium sp.
GCGATTCGTTCACCGCAGCGTTGCCCCAGTCCGCCCAAGGTGTATCTCCCGGCGCATCCCCGGCCCACAGCCCGCAGCATCGTCCGCATAGCCACACCACCCCCTGTTTTAAGCCTCCACCCGTATCACCTCCGCCGTATCAATCGCTTCCCGCATCATCGCATCCATCTTTTCCCCCAAATGCGTCTCTGATTTTAAAATCGACTTCAGATTCGGTTTCGTAACCGGATGCTTTGCAACAAAGATCGTACAGCAGTCTTCAAACGGCTGAATCGATGTCTCATACGTCCCGATTTTTAACGCGACGTCCACAATCTCCTGTTTATCAAATCCGATCAGCGGACGGTAAACCGGCATCGTGCATACTTCATTTGTCACAGCCATGGACTGCATCGTCTGGCTTGCTACCTGCCCGATGCTTTCCCCGGTAATCAGCCCCAGGTCTTCCTCTTCTTTTGCAAAATGCTCCGCCAGCTTCATCATATAGCGGCGCATCACGATTGTCAGCTGGTCATGCGGGCATTTGTCGTAAATATACAGCTGTATATCTGTAAAATTTATGACATGCAGCCGGATCGGCCCGGCGTAGCGGGCTATGATTTTTGCGAGGTCTACCACTTTTTGTTTGGCCCGCTCGCTTGTATAGGGCGGTGCGTGAAAATAGACCGCATCGATTTTTACCCCGCGTTTGGCAATCATATACCCGGCTACCGGACTGTCTATCCCGCCGGATAAAAGCAGCATCGCACGTCCTGCAGTCCCGACCGGCATTCCGCCTGGCCCGGGGATGGTCTGGGAATACAGATTAATCTTGTTGCGGATTTCCACATGCAATGTTACCTGCGGGCTGTGTACATCCACTTTTAACTGCGGATATGCTTCCAGCAGGCGTTCTCCTAACGCGGCGCTGATTTCCATAGATTCCATCGGGTAATTTTTTCTGGCGCGTCTTGTAATAACTTTAAAAGTTACGTCCTTATCCGGCAGCGCCTGATCCACATATGCGACCACGGTCTGTGCCAGCTTGTCAAACCCTTCGTCTTCCGCCAGCACGACCGGACAGATGCCGACAATGCCGAATACGCGGGATAATGCGCCGACTGCTTCGTCAAAGTCAAATTCTTCGTGTGCTTCTGCGTAAATTCTGCCGTTTTCTTTGCGGACGGTGAAGCCGCCGTCGATGGATTTTAGTGCGTTGGACGTCTGGCTGACCAGCGTGTCTTCGAAGATATGGCGGTTCTTGCCTTTGACGCCGATTTCGCCGTATTTGATTAAAAATGCCTGGTACATGGGCGGTTCCTTTCTTTGCTGTGTAATTTTGCGGACTCGTACTGCGTTACGCAATGTTTACAGACTAATACTGTGTTGTGCAATGTTTGCGGACTAATACTGCGTTGTACAATGTTTGCGGACTAATACTGTGTTGTACAATGTTTGCGGACTAATACTGCGCTGCGCAATACTAGCGCCTTGTGTATCTGCGCAGCCGCGGTACGAGCTCTTTCAGCTTCGCAGCTGCATAATCAATCTCTGCCTCCTGCGTTTCGCTGCAAAAGCTGAATCGCAGCGCCGACTCTGCCAACGCCGCTTCCAGATGAAGCGCCTGCAGCGTTTCGGACGGCTGCGGATGGCTGGATGAACACGCGGAGCCTGCGGATACATAAATCTCATATTCCTCCAGCGCATGCAGCAGCACCTCGCTGCGGACTCCCGGAAACGAAAGGTTAACGATATGCGCAGCGCCCTCCTCCCCGGAGCATCCATTGCATACAACACCATCCAGATCTGCTGTCTGTTCCAGCAGGCGGGTTTTTAAGCGGCGCAGATGCTGTGTTTTTTCATCCAGGTTTTCGTAAGCCTGCACCGCTGCTTCTCCGATCCCCGCGATACCCGGAACCGGGTAGGTGCCGGAGCGGATACCGGACTGCTGCCCGCCGCCGTACAAAAGCGGCGTTAATTTCACTTTGTCCCTTTTATATAAAAAGCCGATTCCTTTCGGGCCGTGGATTTTATGGCCGCTTACGGATAACAGATCAATACCGGACCTTTTCGGGCGGATCTGCATCTTTCCGTAGGACTGCACGGCATCCACATGGAACAAAATGCCCGGCCGCTGTGCATGGACCAGCTCGGCCGCCTTTTCGACCGGCTGGATCGATCCGATTTCATTATTAACCTGCATAATGGATACAAGGATGGTCTGATCGTCCAGCGCTTCTTTCAGTGCATCCAGTATCAGGATTCCATCCCGGCTGACAGGAAGGGCAATGACCTCAAAGCCCTGCCGCTTTAAATATTCCATTGTATTGCGTACAGACGGATGCTCAATCTGCGTAGTAATCAGGCGGCTGCCCGCACGGCGGTTTGCCATCGCAGCTCCGATCAGGGCTAGATTGTTCGATTCTGTGCCACCGGAAGTAAAAATAATTTCTTTTTCCGATACCTTTAATGTTTTCGCGATCTTCTCTGCCGCTTCTTTTACATAACGTTCCGCTTCCAGTCCTTTTTTATGCATGGAGGAAGGATTGCCATAGGCTGTATCCATCGTTTCTAACATGATTTCCTGCACGCGCCTGGAACACCTGGTCGTTGCCGAGTGGTCTAAATATGCTTCCATGGACGTTTGATCCCCTTTTTTAACTAATATCGATAGCTATTCTTATTCTTAAAATATAGATAAACATCCCCTCACCTGGATCAACCAGAAAAAACAGTTTCGACACTGTGCTGCGTTTTTTGGCTTCCCGATAGATTTTGATTGGCCAGGGGGTGTGGTGGCTAGCCAGACGACTTTGCGATACCTGAATGACCATTTTCATGTATAGCAAGAGAAAACCAGCCGGATGAGGGGGAGGGGCCTGGATTTCGGCGATGTTGGAAGAATGTTTAGAAGCCCTTAGTATTCTGCTCTATCACATAGGGGCAAAGCCCAGCGGCGCCTTTGTTACTGTTCACACCTTGTTCAAGCACTTGCTGCTTGGACAAGGCCAAAGAATGTGGCCTGCCAAGCATCCAGCCCTTCGCCGAAGGCGAACTTTCCATGGGCTGGATGCCGTTACAGTTCGCAGCTGTCCTGCTTTTTGGACAGGTGTGAACTGTAACGCGCCTTTAGCTTCTGGCGTTTAGCCAAGGCGAACCAGGCGGCGCGCCCGGACGGTGCCACTATGTAAATGCAGAATACTTAGGGATTCTTAACATTCTGGAATAGGAGCCGAAATCCAGGCCCCTCCCCCTCATCCAGCGTCCGGGCAGCAAAAAAACGTAACACCATATCAATTTTGCCGCCCAAAATCAAATTTCATCTCTATAGAAAGCATCAGCAGCGACATCATCGCAACTGCTGCCGTATCCGTACGTAAAATCCTTTTTCCGAGCGAAATCATCTGCATACGGCCCCGCAGCGCATCAATTTCTTCTGACGCAAATCCGCCCTCCGGCCCGATCATGACACTGACAGACACTCCCTCCCGGACAGACTGCAAAGCCTGCGCCGTTGCCTGCATCCCGCGTTCATTTTCATAAGGGACAAGACGGCAGCCGCATTGCATCGCATATGCCACGGCATCCTGAAAACTCATAACCGGATGCACCGCCGGGATACAGCTGCGTTTAGACTGTTTCGCGGCACTCTCAGCGATTGCCTGCCAGCGGCTGACCTTCGCCTTTGCCTTTTTAGCGTCCAGTTTTACAACACAGTATTTCATGGCTACCGGAATAACTTCATAAACGCCCAGCTCCACCGCTTTTTGTATAATGTACTCCATACGGTCACCTTTGGGCAGCGCCTGAAACAAAAAAATCCGATTCGGCAGTTCAGTCCCTGCGACTTCGGAATCCAGAATATCCAGCTGGACAAACGTATCCGCCAGTTCCAATACGCTGCACATGTAATTTTTTCCGGTTTCACTGCTGACGCGGACGGTTTCTCCAGGTTTCATGCGCAGGACATTTTTCATGTGGTTGACATCGGAACCGGTAATGGTGATGAAATCTTTTCCAATCTGCTGTTCTTTCACAAAAAACTGATACATTCTGCTACCGCCTTTTTCTGGTATTTCTAAAATTTATTGGCTATGCGGACGCCGGATGAGGGGGAAAGGGCCTGGTTTCCACTTGCTCTACAAGAAACTGAAATTCAGGTATCACAAAGCCTGCTCAGATATCGCAAAGCCTGCTCAGATATCGCAAAGTCTGCTCAGGTATTGCAAATCCTGCTCAGGTATTGGTAAAGCCTGCTCAGGTATTGGTAAAGCCTGCCATAACCAGACTCTGCGGGCTGTGGCCAGGGGATACGCTGGGAGACACACCTTGGAAGGACGTTGAAGGGGCGCTTTTAGCGGAGGTGAA
>CANOET010000311.1 GCA_947564835.1 uncultured Eubacterium sp.
CGCCTTTAGCTTCTGGCGTTTAGCCAGGGCGAACTAGGCGGCGCGCCCGGACGGCGCCACTGTGTAAATGCAGAATGCCTAGGGATTCTTAACATTCTGAAATAGGAGCCGGAAGCCAGGCCCTTTCCCCCTCATCCGGCGTCCGCACAGCACAGCCACAAAACGCACACAATATCTTCCGCATATCTATCCCTCCGGCAATCTACCTCCTTTCGGCAATCCAAATCCCTCCGGCAATCCAAACCCTTTCGGCAATCCAAATCCCTCGGCAATCCAAACCCTTTCGGCAATCCAAATCCCTCGGCAATCCAAATCCCTCGGCAATCCAAATCCTTCCGGTAATCTACCCCCTCCGGCATCCACATCCCTCTGGATCCCCAAAATACATCAGCCCTAACGCAACAATGGTTCACAAATCCTTCCAATAATCCCCAAATCACGCAACAACACCCCTCCCAATCCGCCCTAAATGCCTGCAGCTGCGCAAATCACCCATTTCAAACCCCTGAAAAAGACTCTAAAGTCCCCTGTTTCCTCCAATTTTCACAAAAATCCAGGCGATTTCTAAAAAATTATAAAAAAGTATTGACAAAAGATAAAACATTTGATACCTTTTACTTAAACAACCGGTTGCGCAAATATCCGGGCTGATAAAAAAGCCAATTACATAACAACTTACCAAACAAAGGGAGGACATATTACATGAAAAAGAAAGTGGTTTCTATGCTTCTGATCGCAACAATGACGACAGCGATGTTTGCCGGATGCGGCAGTTCATCGGATGATAACCAGGGCGGTGCTGATGCGTCTGACAATACACAAAGCGGTTCTGCCGATGCGGATGCGGGCGGCGGTTCTGGTGAATTGGAAAATGTATCTCTGACGATGTGGGGTGCGGAGGAAGATCAGGCAATGCTGCAGGAAATGATTGATGCTTTTAAGGAGGAGTATAAGGACAAAGCGAATTTTGATATTAAGCTGGGTGTCTGCTCGGAGTCGGAAGCAAGGGACAATATCACGACAGATGTGGAGTCAGCGCCGGATGTATATGCTTTTGCCAGTGATCAGATTCAGACGCTGGTGGCGGCAGGTGCTTTGCAGGAGGTGACGCTGAATCCGGAAGCGGTTATTGAAGCAAATGGCGGCCAGGATGCGGGTGCGGTGAAGGCTGCTACGGTCGACGGCAAATTGTATGCTTATCCGGAGACGGCGGATAATGGGTATTTTATGTACTATAACAAGGAGTATTTTACCGAGGATGATATTCAGAGCCTGGATCAGATGATGAAGGTTGCGGCGGATAACGGCAAGAAGATTACGCTGGATTATACATCCGGCTGGTATCTGTGGTCGTTTTTCGGCGGGGCCGGGTTTGAGCTGACGCTGAATGAAGACCGCTCCAATACGTGCAATATCAACGGGACTTCTGCAACCGGCGTAAAAGGGACGGATGTGCTGCAGGGCATGATTGATGTTTGTAAAAATCCTGGTTTTGTCAGCCTGCAGGATGCAGAGTTTGTAACGGGGCTGAATGACGGCTCGATTATTGCGGGAATTAATGGTTCCTGGAATGCTGAAGCAGCGCAGAAGGCATGGGGAGAGAATTATGCGGCGGCAAAGCTTCCGACGTTTACGTGCGGCGGTGAGCAGGTGCAGATGGGTTCTTTTGCAGGCTATAAGCTGGTTGGTGTGAATCCGTATTCCAAATTTGTCGGCCATGCGATGATGCTGGCGGACTGGATTACGAATGAAGCGAACCAGAAGAAGCGGTTTGAGGTGCGCGGCGCCTGCCCGTCCAATGTGGAAGCGGCCAAAGCGGATGCGGTTCAAGAGGATATTGCGCTTGCGGCGATTAGTGCGCAGAGCCAGTATGCTGTATTAGACGGTGTGCAGTCAGATAATTACTGGGATCCGATGACGGCGCTCGGAGGTATCTGCATTGACGGCAATTCCAACCAGGAAGATCTGCAGAAGCTGCTGGATAACGCGGTGGAAGGTATTACGCAGCCGGTAGCGGGAGAGTAAATATGTTGATAACCTGGTTGCGCAGGCGGAGACAGCCACTTTGCTGCCTGAACTTTTGTCCCGCATGTGTATCCGGGATTATCTTACATAGAACTGTTACTTTATCTTAATGGAAGGAGCTGACTTATGGGAAGTGTGAAAAATGCAGCCGGCGGATTTTTCGGAGGGATCGGCAGCTATTTTAAAAAATTTGGCACAAGCCTTGCACAGGGGGATGCGGCGGTTAAGGCATCCCTGGTGGTAATGGGGGCCGGGTATCTGGCAAGGGGCCAGATTGTAAAAGGGATCCTGGTCACGCTGGTGGAAATTGCATATTTGGCATTTATGGTTTTGTTCGGGCTGCCGTATCTGGCGAAATTCGGTTCGCTGGGTACCGTAAAGCAGGAGATGGTGTTTAACCCGGATACGATGAAAAACGAAGTGAATGCGTATGACAATTCTTTGCTGATTCTGCTGTTTGGCGTGACAACTATCGTGATTACGGTTTTCTTTCTGATGTTTTGGATTTCCAATGTGGTGTCCTGCAGGGAAACGCAGCTGCTCGCACAGGCTGGAAAGCATGTGAATACATTCCGTGACGATCTGAGGTCTTATATCAATGAAAAGTTCCACATTACGATTTTAGCGCTGCCGGTGCTTGGGATTGTTATTTTTACGATTATACCGCTGATTGTTATGATCTGTGTGTCGTTTACGAATTATGACACGAACCATATCCCGCCGAAGGAATTGTTTACATGGGTAGGGCTGAAAAACTTTGTGACCTTATTTACCACATCGACAACGGTTACGTTTGGTTATGCATTCCGCAAAATTCTGATCTGGACGATTGTCTGGTCTGTAGTTGCGACACTGACGACGTATATCGGCGGGATTATGCTAGCAAAATTCATCAACAATCCGCTGACGAAAATGCCGAAGCTTTGGAGGTCTTTGTTCGTTGTGGCAATTGCGGTGCCGCAGTTTGTCACTTTGCTGCTGGTACGTAACTTTTTTGCGGATTCGGGTATTGTCAATACGGTCTGTGCGAATATCGGGCTGACGGATTTTCTGCAGAATATCGGGCTTGTAAAGGAAGGGCTTGGGCATATTCCGTTTCTGACCGATCCGGGCTGGGCCAAATTTATGATTATTATGATCAATATCTGGGTCGGCGTACCGTATCAGATGCTGATTGCCACGGGCGTTCGGTCGCACAGTTCCCGGCATGGTTTGCAAATACCTTTTTTATCGCGGTATTTAACTGCATCATTTCTACCTGCTTTGTGCTGATGGTCAGCTACGCGATGAGCTGCATGCGTTTCCCGGCCAGAAAAGGGCTGATGAATTTTGCGGTGATTTTAACGCTGTTTCCAGGATTTTTATCGATGATTGCGATATACTTTATCTTAAGGACCGTCGGGCTGACGAACAGCCATTTCGGCATGATCCTGGTTTATTCCGGCAGCGCGGGGCTGGGGTATCTGATTGCAAAAGGATTTTTTGATACATTGCCGAAAGCATTGCGGGAGGCGGCATATCTCGAAGGCGCTTCCCAGGCCAGGGTGTTTTTTACAATTGTGCTGCCGCTGTCCAAGCCGATTATTGTGTATACGGTGATCAATTCCTTTCTGGTGCCGTGGACGGATTTTATTTTTGCAAAAATCATCTTAAATTCCGGTATTTCCGAAGACTGGACGGTAGCGATCGGGCTTTATAATATGCTGAACAAGACACTGGTTAACTCTTATTTTGCAAAATTCTGTGCCGGCGGCGTGATGGTTGCGATTCCGATTTCGGCGTTGTTTGTGCTGATGCAGAAGTTCTATGTTGAAGGAATTACTGGCGGTTCTGTGAAAGGTTAGCGGAACAAAATTGGGGTGTCTGTGCTTTGGATGCAGGGGTGCTCTGGGGGGTATGGAGAATTGACAGTGTGTGGCGGAGTTTTTTAGGCGGTGCGGACGCCGGGTGAGGGGGAACTGGCCGGGCTTGCGGCTCCTATTCCAGAATGTTAAGAATCCCTAGTACTGCATTGTGCAATTAACGGTGAATACAGCACCTGCCTTTTGCGCCAGCACTGCGTTGTCGTCAGTCAGCGATGGGGCCACATTGCTTCCTTCTTTTGCCCTGCGCTGACACAAAATGCAGGCACTGTATTCACTGATAATTGCACAACGCAGTACTAGCCATACATCATCGTGATAACTGATCAGGGAGATCTTAGGAACTGCGCAGTGGTCAGATTGCCGTTTAGCCATAGTATTCGCCGTGATTCTCGTAAAGCCAGAGAAAACCAGCCGGAGGAGGGGGCGGGGGCCTGGATTTCGGCGACGTTGGAGGAAT
>CANOET010000312.1 GCA_947564835.1 uncultured Eubacterium sp.
CCCAGTCCGCCCAAGGTGTGTCTCCCGGCGGATCCCCTGGCCACAGCCCGCAGAGCCGTCCGGTCAGACACATCCCCTGGCCAATCAAGATCTTTCGGAAAGCCAAAAAACGCAACACAATGTCAATTCTGTAGCCCGGAGTCAAATTTTGCCATTTTACACAAAAAATTGTTTCTAAATGCCTTATCTGTCTTATAACTTTTAACTATTTAGTCTGAAAACGTTTTCATATAATACGGATTATATCCAGAATTCTCCATTTGAACAAGTAATCATAATAAAAATATCGCATGAATTTAAGAACTCCAAATTAAGAAAACGTTTGCAAAATCTCTCAGACCAGATGTATATTTCTGTGATAGAATGCAGACATTGAAAAAAGCATCTCATAAAATCAATCGGTCACGGAGGGATCTTATATGAACAAGTTTTTAAAAAAAATACTTACAGGGATCGCGTTCACAAGCATCTGCCTGTCAGCGGCTGCATGCGGTTCCAAGGCGGACAGCGGCAATGCGTCTTCCGGCAGCGGTCAGACGGATGTGCGGATCGCCTATTTTCCAAATATCACGCATACCCAGGCTCTGGTCATGAAAAACCGAAAGACGCTGGAAGAAAAGTGGAAGGATACCTGCAATGTTTCCTGGACCTCTTTTAATGCAGGCCCGGCGGAAATGGAGGCGATTTTCGCAGGTGAAATAGACCTTGGCTATATCGGCCCGGTACCGGCGCTGAGCGCGAACGTAAAATCCGAAGGCGATGTCAAGATTATTTCCAATACAACGAATGCCGGCGCCGTATTGTTAAAGCGCAAGGTTTCCGGTATCAGCTCCTTGTCCGACCTGGCTGGGAAAAAGATCGCGGTTCCGCAGATGGGGAATACCCAGCATCTGTGCCTGCTGAATCTTTTATCGGAGCAGGGCTTAAAAACGGTTGACGCGGGCGGTGATGTTACGATCAATGCCAGCTCCAACGCGGATATCCTGAACCTGATCGACAATGGCAGCGTGGACGCGGCGCTTGTTCCGGAGCCTTGGGGGACGACGATTGAGAATAATGGAAACGCGGAAATTTTGCTTGATCATAAGGAAGTATTTTTAGATGGAAATTATCCGACCGCGGTCGTTGTAGCCAGCCAGGATTTTCTTGAGAAGCATCCGGATCTGGTCAGGGAATTTTTGGATGCGCATGAAGAGGCGACGTTATTTATTAATGAAAATATAGAAGAAGCCCGTTCTATCGTGAATACGGAAATCAAAGAAACGACTGGAAAAGCGCTGGACGAGGAAGTGATTAAAAACGCGTTTTCAAGAATGACCGTAGACACCTCGCTGAACAAAGAAGCGATTATGAAGTTTGCCCAAATCAGCAAGGCGGAGGGTTTTATCAGTAAAGTGCCGGAGGAAAAGGATGTATTTGCAACTGAACTGCGTGAGTAAGATATTCCGCGATACGAAAAAAGAGACGCTCCAGGATATTTCCCTGGAAGTGGAAAAAGGAGAGTTTATCTGTATTGTCGGGCCTTCCGGCTGCGGGAAATCCACGCTTTTGAACCTGGTTGCAGGGCTGGATACGCCGTCGTCCGGTGAGATTCTCTTAGACGGCCAGCAGGTAACCGGGCCGGGTGCGGACCGGGTGGTGATGTTTCAGGAAGCGGCGCTTTATCCATGGCTGAATGTTATGGATAATGTCAGGTTCGGCCTGGAAGCCGCGGGCCATCCGAAGGAAAAGCAGCTGGAAATCGCGGAAAAATATTTGAAAATGGTGCAGCTGTGGCAGTATAAAGATTATCCGATCCATCAGATTTCCGGCGGTATGAAGCAGCGTACCGCACTGGCGCGTGCGCTTGCGCTGGACTCGAAACTGCTTTTGATGGATGAGCCGTTTTCTGCGCTCGATAAGCAGACCATTAATATCCTGCGTGCGGAGCTGGAGGAGATCTGGGAAAAAACGAAGAAAACGATCCTGTATGTGACTCATAGTGTGGAAGAGGCAATTTATTTTGCAGACCGTGTCGTTGTGATGGCCGAAAACCCGGGGCAGATCAAGGAAATCATACCGATCCGCTTCGCCCGTCCAAGAGACATCGAGGCTGTGGAATTTACCGCGCTGCGCAGGGAAATTTTAAAGCAGGTCAGCCTCAGCGCCAGAAAAAGCATGGCGGATGAATTTGACAGCCCGGAGGTGAAAAAAGGATGAAAATGCAAAAAGTAATCGGAAGCCTGTTATTTTTCATCGGCCTGATTGCTGTCTGGCAGCTGTTATATGTGGCAGCCACAGACTGGCTGGAATGGGCCAAACCATATGCGGTCCCGCATCCTTCGGGCGTTGCGGGAAGCATCGGGGCGCTGCTTGCAAACGGTACGCTAGCCGCAGCCGTCGCAAAAAGCATGCTGCGTGTATTGATTGGATTTTTGATCTCGCTTGTTGTCGGTGTACTGTTTGGCATCCTGATTATCCAATCGGAATATCTGGCCAGAAATTTAAAGCCGCTGCTGCTTGGAATCCAGACATTGCCGAGCATCTGCTGGGTGCCGTTCGCGATTCTGTGGTTCGGGCTGAATGAAAGCGCTATTATCTTTGTCGTAGTGATGGGCTCTGTATTCAGCATTTCCCTTGCGGTGGAAAGCGGCATTAAAGAGGTGCCGCCGATCTATATCAAAGCGGCAAAAACGATGGGCGTAACGCCTGCCAAAATGTATACAAAAGTCATTTTTCCGGCTGCGCTGCCTTCCTTTGTGGCAGGCATGAAGCAGGCATGGTCGTTTGCCTGGCGGGCATTAATGTCCGGCGAGGTGATGTCAGCCTCGGTCGGGCTTGGCTATACACTGATGATCGGGCGCGACCTTGCGGATATCAACCAGGTAATGACGGTTATGCTCGTCATTATTTTGATCGGTATTGTGATCGATAAAGGGATTTTTTCCAGCGTGGAGAACTATCTGCTCCGACAGCGCGGGCTGAAATAACAGAAAAACCAGGTGCCTGCCATACATCTGGTTTTTGGAAACCCTATGCAGATTATGACGGAAAGGAACGGAATACAGCCATGTCGCTGAAAAAAATTGCACAGATGACTGGTACATCCGCAGCAACCGTATCCAGGGTTTTAAACAACCCGGACTATCAATGCCAGGACCGGAATCTGACGGAACGCATCCGCCAGGCGGCAAGGGAATTGCGCTATGTGCCGAACGCCAATGCCAGACAGCTTAAGATGGGCAGCCGCGGACCTTCCGGAGCGCAGAAACAATTTACCATCGATATCCTTCTGGCAAGATTCAATTCCTTCGAGGAAGATCCTTTTTTTGCAGAAATGTACCGCCATATCGAGACAGAATGCCTGAAACAAAACTGCATTCCGGGACAGATCTTACATGTCCCGGATATTTCTATCTTAGGAAAGCTGGGGAAAGACAAAAGGCTGCGCGCGGACGGGCTGCTCGTACTCGGCAAATGCCCGCAGGCGGCAGCGGACGCGGTTCTGCGCAAATACCAGGGCGTAGCCGCCATCGACCGCAATCCGATGGACTACCGGATGGACGAGGTTACGTGCAATGGTGCGCAGGCAGCCGTGATGGCCGTGGAATATCTGCTGGAGCTGGGGCATACGGATATTGCTTATGTGGGCGACTGCACGATGGAGGCTCGTTACAGCGGGTACTATGAATGCCTGCTGAACCATAAGATTTCCCTAATTTACGACTATATCGTCCCGACCAGCCAAACCAGGCGGGAAGGCAGCCAGGCGTACCACAGGCTGGCTGCGCTGCCGAAACCGCCGACAGCGGTGTTTTGCGCCAATGATGTATCGGCGCTTGGGTTTTTACAGGCGATGAAGGAGGGAAACGGGCGGCGTAAAAAACAGGTGTACCGCCCGGCGGTGATTTCGATTGATGATATTGAAGAAGCAACGCAGTTTTCCCCGATGTTGACAACGATACGCATTCCGAAAGGGGATATGGCACATCTGGCGGTGCTGACGCTGAAGGACCGGCTGCTGGGAGGCCATCAGGGATGTGTGCGGATGGAACTGCCTTGCCATCTGATGGTGCGGGAATCTGCGGGGATGTATATGCCTTGAATATGAGCTGGGCTGGATATAGTAAGGGGATGTGGCGAACCGGACGACTCTGCGGGCTGTGGCAGGCTTTACAATCACTGAAATCTAGTACTATGTAAAGCCAGTGAAAACCAGCCGGGTGAGGGGGAAAGGGCCTGGCTTCCGGCGACGTTGGAGGAATGTTTAGAAGCCCTTGGTATTCTGCTCGATAACATAGGGGCGAAGCCCAGCGACGCCTTTAGCTTCTGGCGTTTAGCCAGGGCGAACTAGGCGGCGC
>CANOET010000313.1 GCA_947564835.1 uncultured Eubacterium sp.
AGCCAGGGCGAACTAGGCGGCGCGCCCGGACGGTACCACTGTGTAAATGCAGAATGCCTAGGGATTCTTAACATTCCGGAACAGGAGCCGGAAGCCAGGCCCTTTCCCCCTCATCCGGCGTCCGCATTGCCACTCCCCCTCCCGCATTTGGAATCAAAAAAGCATGCATGAAGCCCCGCCTCCCCAAGATCCGGTATCTCCATACACGCTTTTCACATATTCCTGCTATTCTTTCATCGACTCAATAATCGCATCCGCCAGCGCATCCAGATCAATCTTCTTATCCGCGCCCATCGAAGAAGCTATACTCAGCCGTTCATTCAAGACCGTCATATTCTTTAATTCTTCATCGATAAACTTCTGCATCAGATCCCCCGACTTACAAGCCCAGGAGCCGTTTTCAATCAAAGCAAAGGTACGGTTTTGCATATTCAGCGCCTTCATATCCATCAGGAAATTGTGCATCACCGGATAAATACCAAGGTTATAGGTTACCGATGCCAATACAATATGGCTGTATTTAAACGCATCCGAAATCAGGTAAGAAACATGGGTATTGGATACGTCGTGTACCTTTACATTGGTGCAGCCTTTTTCACACAGCTTGCTGGCAAGCGCCTGTGCAGCGGCTTCCGTATTGCCGTACATGGAAGCGTAAGCAATCATAACGCCTTTTTCTTCCGGCTCATAGCGGCTCCATTTGTCATATTTATCAATAAAATACCCGAAATCTTCGCGCCATACCGGGCCGTGCAGCGGGCAGATATATTTGATTTTGTCTACAATGCCGCCGGCTTTTTTCAGCAGCAGCTGGATGTGCGGGCCGTATTTGCCTACGATGTTGACCAGATAACGGCGCGCTTCATCGAGCCAGTCCCTGTCAAAGTTTACTTCGTCGGCAAACAGCTTGCCGTCTAAGGCGATAAACGAACCGAACGCGTCTGCGGAAAATAGGACGCCGTTTGTCGTATCAAAGGTTACCATTGCTTCCGGCCAGTGTACCATCGGTGCAGCTACGAACGTAACGGTATGTGTGCCGAAGCAGTGCGTATCGCCTTCTGCAACGGTGACACATTCATGCTCGTCCGGATGGAAGCCGAACTGGCGCATCAGCATAAAGGATTTTTCTGTTGAAATTACCTTTACCTGCGGATAGCGCAGCAGAATCTGCTCCACGCAGGCGCCGTGGTCAGGCTCCATATGATTGACAACCAGCCAGTCTAACGGGCGGCCGTCCAGCAGATGGTCCAGATTTTCGAAAAGCTGGCGGCAGGCTGACCAGTCTACTGTGTCAAACAGTACGGTTTCCTGGTCCAAAAGCAGATACGCATTGTAGCTGACGCCGTATGGGATCGGATGTATATTTTCAAACAGGTGGAGCCGGTGGTCATTGGCGCCAACCCAGTACAGATCTTCTGTAATATTACGTACACAATACATAAATTAACCTCCTGGAGTGATATGTGAAACACGGAACCGTTCCGCGAAACCGGCCTGTTCCATGTTAAAATTCTTTTTGGATACCGGTTAAGCTTCAATAAACTGGTCTTTGCCTTCCGCACATTCCGGGCATACCCAGTCTTCAGGCAGCTTTTCAAATAACGTACCAGGTGCGATCTCAGCATCTTCGTCCCCGTTTTCAGGAATATATTCATAACCGCATCCGCCGCATACATAGCGTTTGCCGATTGGTTCCGGCTTTGGAACCGGCGGGCGTTTCATCTTGACCATAGGCGGCGCCGGCTGTTTTTCTCCGGTATCTAAGGCTTCTGCCAGAAGCGGAAGAATTTCATTTACATCACCGACAATGCCGTAGTCGCAGTTTTTAAAGATCGGGGCATTGCCGTTTTTATTAATCGCCACGATTGTGGAAGCATCCTTGATGCCTTTCAAATGCTGTGTCGCGCCGGAAATACCGCATGCAATGTACAAATTGCCCCTGAATTTCTGGCCGGACATGCCGACATAACGGCTTAACGGCACATATTTCAGTGTTTCGGCAACCGGACGGGAAGAACCGATCGCTGCGCCTGCTGCTTTTGCCACGTCTTCAATCAGCTTCATATTTTCTTTGGAGCCGATTCCTTTCCCTGCGGAAACGACACGCTCCGCCTGCGCAATCGGCGTATCGGCCGGAATGCCTACGGTAAAGTCATGGCCGTCTTTTTTCAGCGCTTCCACCAGAGCGGTTACTTTGTCGCCTGCAGCTCCTTCGCGGAAAATATGCCCTTTGCGCACGCCTGTAATGGGAGCCGGTTTCTTTGCCGCAGAACGGCTGCCGCCGCCGGAATCCTTCGGCATTTTTCCAATCAGGTTTGCCGCGATTACAACACGCTGGATTTCATTGGTACCTTCATAAATCGTTGTGATTTTAGCGTCCCGGTACATCCGTTCCACATCCATCCCCTTTAGGAAGCCGGTGCCGCCGAAGATCTGCAGCGCGCTGTTCGTAACCTCCAGGGCAATATCGGAAGCGTACATTTTTGCCATTGCGGCTTCCATCGCATACGGGTCATGATGTTCCTTTAATTCTGCGGCAGAGTATACCAAAAAGCGGGCACAGCGCAGTTTTGTCGCCATATCGGCAATCTTAAACGAAACGCCCTGCTGCGCAGCGATCGGCTTGCCGAACTGGTTACGTTCCTTCGCATAATCCAGCGCCTGCTCAAATGCGCCCTGCGCAATCCCAAGCGCCTGCGCCGCAATCCCGATGCGTCCGCCGTCCAAGGTCGCCATAGCAATCTTAAATCCGTCCCCTTCTTTGCCGAGCAGGTTTTCCTTCGGCACCTTGACGTCGTTAAAAATCAGCTCTGCAGTTGTGGAAGAACGGATGCCCATCTTATCATAATGGTCGCCAAATTCAAAGCCGTCCCAGCCTTTTTCCACAATAAAAGCAGAAATGCCGCGCGTGCCGATATCCGGTGTGGTCACCGCAAAGACAACATATGTATCAGCCTTCGGGGCATTTGTAATAAAAATCTTACCGCCGTTTAACAAATAGTAATCGCCCTTATCCAGAGCCGTCGTTTCCGTACCGCCCGCATCCGAGCCGGCATTTGGCTCCGTCAGGCCGAAAGCGCCGATTTTTTCGCCTTTGGCAAGCGGGACTAAGTATTTCTGCTTCTGTTCCTCGTTGCCGAATGCAAAAATCGGAAACGATCCAAGCGAGACATGGGCGGACAAAATAACGCCGGAACCGCCGTCAACCCTGGACAGTTCCTCAACCGCGATGGCATAGCTGTTAATATCAAGCCCTGCGCCGCCGTATTCTTTCGGATAAGGAATACCCATCAAGCCCATTTCTCCAAGCTTTTTTACGGCTTCGTCAGGAAAACGGTTTTCCTGGTCTAAAGAAAAAGCGATCGGCTTGATCTCTTCTTCGGCAAAGGCACGGATCTTTGCCCGCAGCTGTTCTTGTTCTGGTGTGGTCTGGAATAACATAACATTGCCTCCTTTTTGATGGATTTTTTATAGATAGCTGGTTAAATTGCCTGATATATATTTTTTGCGCGGTGAATTATCTGTAAATTTTCACTAAATTTACTATAACAAATCAGGGGATGGTTGTCAACAATGAATGAGAAAGTTTGAAAAAGGAGATTGCAGGCAGCTCGATTGACATTCCGCTTTTCTGAATAAATCCACAAATCCCGGCCACCCTATCCTTATGAGACGAATACAAAATTTTATGATCTGCGGCCTGACAGGCTGGTGCATGGAGATTTTATTTACTTCAACCGGAAGCATCTGGAAACACGACCGGCGGATGATGGGGCAGACTTCTCTTTGGATGTTTCCTATTTACGGTATGGCAGCTGTAATCGCTCCCGTATCCCGCCATCTGACAAGCTGCCCGCTTCTTTTACGCGGGGCGATTTACAGTGTCGGTATCTTTACCGGAGAATACGTCAGCGGCAGTTTTCTGAAAAAACACCGCATGTGCCCTTGGGACTACAGCAAAGCAAAAGCAAATATTAACGGTATTATCCGGCTGGACTATGCCCCGTTATGGATGTTTGCCGGGCTGGCTTTTGAAAAAATCCTGTCTATCGCCGATCCTGGTTAAGTGAGAAAATTGCCTGGGCACTGTTTTTGGATTGGGATTGGCATGCTTCCCGAAAGGTCTTGATTGGCCGGGAGGGGATGTGGCTAGCCGGACGACTCTGCGGGCTTTACAACACCTGAATTTTCGTTTCATGTAAAGCCAGTGAAAACCAGCTGGATGAGGGGGGGAAGGGCCTGGCTTCCGGCGACGTTGGAAGAATGTTTAGAAGCCCTTGGTATTCTGCTCATTAAATCAGGGGCGGAGCCCAGCGG
>CANOET010000314.1 GCA_947564835.1 uncultured Eubacterium sp.
GGCGCGTCCCCTGGCCACCGCCCGCAGAGTCTGGTTATTGGCAGGCTTTACAGCACCTGAGTTTGTGTTTCATGTAAAGCGAGCGAAAACCAGCCGGACGAGGAGGAATGATTTTACATGAACTAAAGTTATAATGTTGTCTATCATGTACCTATAGGTGTGAACACGGAAAGTCTGGCTTTATATGAACTAAATTTTAGATACTGGCAGGCTTTACATGAACTAAATTTTAGATACTGGCAAGCTTTACATGAACCGGAATTTAGGTGTTGTAAAGCCTGATATAACCAGACTCTGCGGACTGTGGACCGGGGATACGCCGGGAGACACACCTTGGAAGGACGTTCAAGGGGCGCTTTTAGCGGAGGTGAAATCCAGCGCTTACGGAGACTTAGACAGGAGGGCCACACCCCGACTGTCTTAGTCGCAGTTAGCGATTCGTTCACCGCAGCGTTGCCCCAGTCCGCCCAAGGTGTGTCTCCCGGCGCATCCCCGGTCCACAGCCCGCAGAGTCGTCCGCTTTGCCACAATCCCCTGCCCACAGCCCGCAGAGTCGTCCGCTTTGCCACAATCCCCTGCCCACAGCCCGCAATAGAATCCGGATACCGACTCTCATAAATCTGCGCAATCGCTCCCCGGCATCTTTGTTCCACTTCAGCTCCACAATCAGCGCTGGTTTATCCGGATATTGTTTTCTTGGAAGGTAAACAATATCCGAAAATCCCTTTCCTGACGGAAGCTCCCTGATCATAAAATAATACTCCCTGGCACTGAACAACGCCAGGGCAATCGTACAGGAAAGTGAATTTTCATCATTATAAGCAAGAATCGAAGTTTCTAAATGAGCATCCTCCATTCCTTCCGCCACCTTTTCCTCATCTTGATTCCACACGGCCTGTAACAACTGTTCCGACCGTTCCAGTGCCTTGCCGACAATCCCCCAATGCGCCGTCCGCACTGCCGTTGAAAAAAACCCCGCCACTTCCTCATTCGGAATCGAAACCTTCTTTGTGTCAAAATCATAAGCCAGGTAGCCCAAATGAACCAGCAGTGTCAGCACATCATCCGCCGAATGAAACGTTGTCATATCGTTGCTGAAAGAGCTGCTGTCGATTTTGATCTGCGTACCTGCCAAAAGCTTTGTAACATCGTCCTGCAGCCCCTGAAAGTTTAATAACAAATACGATCGGAGTGCATCAAATGTCTCTGTCTGGCTCCAATAACTGTCAAATCTTCCGCTTAGCATGGCACGCACAACAGATCTCGGGCTGTAAATATGGCCGCACTTTACAAAACTATATCCATCGTACTACTGTTTTGCAAGGTCAAAATCCCGCTGATACTGCAGGCACAGCTGTCTGACTTCTTCTTGCGTAAATCCGGTAAATTCCGCGAAATGATCCGGATTGATCATCGAATATTCGTCAAACATATTTAATGCCGAATGCGTCCCGTATTTTTTCACCGGCAGGATTCCCGTCATATAAGCCAGTGCTACATAAGCCTGGTCTTTTAACAATAAACGCAGAAAATCCAGATAGATGCGCTGCTCTTGCTGCTGCTCCTTTTTTTCACGGAAAATACAATCCCACTCATCAATAATAAAAACAAAAGGGATTTTGGTATTCTGATATACATCCTGTATCGTCCGCACCAGGTTTTGTGGATCAAAATAGCGCAGGTCCGGCCATTCTTCCAGAATATCCCACAATATGCTTTTCCGGATCAGATCCAGCATCTGCGTAACGTGGTCCGTATTGCTTAAAAATTCCTGCATATTTAAAAATATGACCTGATACTTGTTCAGATGGATACGATAAGAATCCGAACGCGCAATCTTATAATGCTGAAACAATTCATCAGAATCTGCATTTCTGGTGTAATAAGCCGCCAGCATATTGGCCGTCATAGATTTTCCAAACCGTCTCGGACGGCTCACGCAGATATATTCCTGTTCTGTGCGCAGGCATTCATTTGTATACTGGATCAGCATCGTCTTATCTACTATTTTAGAAGCAATTGCTTTTTGAAATCCTTCATTCCCTGGATTCAGATAAATTCCCATCTGCATGCACCTCTTTTCCATTTTGCTGCAATTCCTGAAAAATATCCCTTCTATCATTACTGGCCGGGATAAAAAAGATCATCCACCGTCGTCTGCAGCTGTTTTGCCAGGCGGAAAGCAAGGGAAAGCGTCGGATCGTATTTATCATTTTCGATTGCATTTACTGTCTGCCTGGACACTCCGCATTTTTGGGCCAGCTCTATTTGCGAAAGGCCCCGTTCCTTCCTTTTTTCCTTGATCACATTTTTCATGCTCAACCGCCATGTTTTTTTCGGAAAAATAATAGAAGCGCAAAATAAATCAACGCTGCTGCGCAAAGGCTGGAAAACGGATTGACTGCCATCCCATTTCAACCAGAAAACGCTCTTTCATCAAGACAATATTTTACAACATCCATACGCACATCACCATCCGCCAGAAACAAGATCCCATCCGCCTCCTGTTTTGTATAGATCGTCGCCGACAGCACCTGCTCCCCGTCATTGACAAACACCTCCGCACTAAACCGGTCCAAAATCAGACGCAGCTTCAAAGATCCATTCTTATCGCGCACCCGGCACCTGCGCTGATGGATAATCGCCCTTCTGGACCCGGAGAACTTGCGGTCGATTTTTAATACAGACGTTTCCGGACGGTAGCTGAGCGATGTATAATAGCTTTCATTTTGGGCAAAACGAACGGAAAATTTACGGTACATCCTGTCCGCGTCACCCGGACAAATGGAAAGCTCCAGATCCACCTTGCGCCCCCGGATACCATCCAGCTGCACAGTTCCCGTCACCGCTACATCCTTCCAGACGATCCTGCCGCTGCGCAGCTGCTCCAGCTCCCTGACCGGCTGCTGGTACAATCTATTGCCTTTCACGTACAACTCCCTCGGCAGGCTCATCTGTCCATACCATAACGAATGCTCCGCGGCACGCAAACTGCACGTATCCCAGTTCTGCATCCATCCAATCATAATCCGCCTGCCATCCGGCGAAAGCACCGTCTGCGGCGCATAAAAATCAATCCCATAATCCACAGACTGGCTGGCTTTCTCAGTAAAAGTATCCGTTGCCTCATCATATTCCCCGATCAGGCACAGCGTCCCGTTTCCATTATGAAACTCCAGCCCCTGCGGCATCATATCCTGCGGGCTGGTCAGCAGCACATACTTTTGATCCAGTGCAAAAAAATCCGGGCATTCCCACATCAGCCCGAAACGGTTCTGATTCGCGCAAAATACATTTTGAAACTTCCACCGGAATGCATCTTTACTCGTATACAATAAAATCTGCCCGCTGCCATCTGCCGGCCGGCTTCCGATCAAGCAGCAGTAAGTACCGTCCACCTTCCTCCATATTTTCGGATCCCGGAAGTCAAACCTGCTGGCCCCTTGGGGAAGATCTGTTTCATCCAGCACCGGATTCTGTTCATATTTCTCATAATCCACTCCATCCCCGACGGCCAGGCACTGCGTCTGCACTTCACGCATTTCCCCGTTTTTTTGCCGCTCCATCATCACACCGGTATACATCAACAGCTGCCTGCCGTCCGGCAGAGTAAACGCGCTGCCGGAAAAGCATCCCCCATGGTCATAGCACTCGTCCGGCGCCAATGCAGCAGGAAGATATTCCCAATGCAGCAAATCCCCGCTAACCGCATGCCCCCAATGCATCGGCCCCCAGTGGACATCATATGGATGATATTGATAAAACAGATGGTATTTCCCCTGGTAATAGCAAAACCCGTTCGGATCGTTCATCCAGCCTGTCCGCGCAGATAAATGAAACTGCGGACGCTCCTGGGATGAAATCAGCTTTTGCGCAGTTTCTTCGTATTTTCGGGCTTCACGTAACGTCTGGCTTGTCATGTTGTTTCCTCCTCGTTTTCGATGTTGGTCAAATGCATCCGCTGCACCCGCTTTGTTTTCGGAAATATAAAACTATTGAAATTATATCATGGATGCGAAAAACTGCAAGATAGTTGCTGCGTTTATTTGGTATTCCGGATGAATTTGATTTGCGGAAGGTTTTATGGCCTCCCGGATGATTCTGGTTTGCGGAGGGTTTTGGTGGCCTCCCGGATGATTCTGGTTTGTGGAGGGTTTTGGTGGCCTCCCGGATGATTCTGATTTGCGGAGGGTTTTGGTGGCCTCCCGGACGACGCTGCGGGCTGTGGCCAGGGGACGCGCCGGGAGGTACACCTTGGGCGGACTGGGGCAACGCTGCGGTGAACTAATCGCTAACTGCGACTA
>CANOET010000315.1 GCA_947564835.1 uncultured Eubacterium sp.
CACCGCAGCGTTGCCCCAGTCCGCCCAAGGTGTGTCTCCCGGCGGATCCCCGGTCCACAGCCCGCTGAGTCGTCCGACCAGCCACATCCCCTGGCCAACCAAGATCTTTCGGAAAGCCACATCCCCTGGCTAACCAAGAAGCCACCTCCAAACTCTTTTAATGCGTCGTCCCCATAGCTGCCGAAATATCCTCCCGATTCTCCACAACAGCCAGCACCGCGCATTCCAGCCCCCTGGCAATAGACTCCAACGCCATAGCCGGTGTCCCGTTCGGTTTATCCACCGTCTGCCCCATAGCATAAGGCACATGGATAAATCCCCCGCGTACCTGCGGATACTTTTTATTTGCCAGATACAGCAATGTATACATCAGTTCATTGCACACAAATGTGCCCGCCGTATAAGACACAAATGCAGGAATCCCATTCTCCCGCATAGCCGCAACCATTGCCTTAACCGGAACAGTTGCAAAATACGCCGTTTCCCCGTCTTCCTTTATCGGAAGGTCCACCGGCTGGTTGCCCTCGTTATCCTGAATGCGGGCATCCTGGAAATTAATCGCTGTTTTTTCTACAGACATGCCGGAACGACCGCCGGCCTGCCCGATACATAGCACCGCATCCGGCTGATGTGTCAAAATTCCTTGTTCCAGCGCCTCTCCAGCTTTGCCAAAGACCGTCGGCACCTCCAGCTTTATAATCTGTGCGCCGCCGATGGTATCCGGCAAAAGCTTTACTGCCTCGTATGCCGGATTTACCGATTCCCCGCCGAACGGGTCAAAACCTGTGATCAAAATTTTCATTATTTTTCTCCTTTCGCCTGCCGTAACCCGGCGAATGCTCCATCCGTCCGGATATTTTGCAGCTGTTTTCCCTTTTCTGATAATATCAAATATAAATATGCGGCTCCAAGACAGTGATCTTTCCCTGCTCCATAACCATCTGGTTGTCCACATAAATATCCGCATTATGTGCCACCAGATCAAAATGCCCTACCGCATCCTGCCTGCCGCCGAGTGCCAGATTTCTGCCAAAACCGATGTGGAACGTACCGTAAGCAGATTCATCTTCAATGTAGCAGCGCCCCCTGCAGCGGGAATACGTGTTCAGCCCGATCCCAAATTCTGAAGCGATCAGCATCCGGCGGTCTTTAAAACGGCTGATATATTCCTTTAGCTTCTTTCCGCTTGCATTATTTTCAATCTCAATGATCTTGCCGCCGCAAAGACGGATCGCAACCGGACGTTCCACAATGCCGATATATCCCATGGAACCGTCCAATATAAAAGTTCCTTCCGTGCGGTCTTCCACAATGGGTACATAGACCTCTACACTGGCGGAAGACAGCCCTCTTCCATCCCTGCAGCAGCCGTTGAAATACCCTGGCTTCCTGCCTTTGATGCATAAGGCCAGATCCGTGCCAAGGGCTGTGCGGATATTTATCTTGCTGGCAGCGCTGTAATAATCCAAAATTGCCGCTGCCATAATCCTGCTTTTCACCGTATCGGCCTGCAGGAAGTCATAAGACAGCATGGATGTTCCGTCATTGGTGCTAAGCGGCAGCGAAAGAAACCTCTTTCTGCGGGAAACTGCCCGTTTCACCGCTTTTGTCGTGATCAGCGAATACTCCGCCGCGCCGATAATGACATCGTATGCGTCAAACGCATCTTCCCGCTCATTAAAATACGTACCTACATACATAGACAATTCATCCAGCATCAGAATATCCACATGGCTGCTGACCTGCCCGGCGGCCTGCTGCAAAGCCTTTGCCTCCGCAAGATAGCGCCCGCTTGAAACGATCAGCAGCCGTTCCCCGCTGCGCAGCCGCACCCAGTCATGGATGATAATGTTCGCTCCCCGCTGTATGTTCATGATTTTTCCATGTTCGCTCCCCACTGTATGTTCACGGTAATTTTCATGCCCGCCCCCTGCTTTATCTCCATGGTTTTTTCATGACCACTATCTGATATATACCCATAGTTATTTCATGTCTGTTCCCTGCTATATGTCCATGGCTATTTCATACCCGCTATCTGCTGCATCTTACCTATATAGACTACTTCAATGCAATCATCATAATAATCTGGACAAGGATCATAACAATCGCAATCGGCACCTGATTTTTAATTACGCCAAACTGTTTTTTCATATCCAGCAGAGCCACCGGAACGGTATTAAAGTTCGCAGCCATCGGCGTACAGAGCGTACCGCAGAACCCGCAGGTCAGCGCCAGCATCCCGATCACAACCGGATTCGCGCCGTATGCAAGCACAAACGGGCCTCCGATTCCTACTGTCATAACAGTAATTGCAGCAAACGCATTGCCCATAATCATTGTAAACAGCATCATGCCAAACGCATAGACAATGATTCCTACATTCACATTACCGGCAGGAATAATCCGTTCCACCAAAGACGCCACAACATCGCCGACCCCTGCCGCCGTAAAAACCGCGCCCAGGCAGGCGAGCAGCATCGGCAGCATGGACAGCGGGCCTACTGTGGAAAGCATACGCTCAGAATCCTTTAACAGCACCATCGGCGTATTCTTTTTATTAAAGATCATCAAAAAGACCGCTGCGACAAAAACGCCGATCGCCACACCGTTCAAAGCGCTGAATCCAAGTGTTTTTGTCGTCAGCGCCGCACCTACGGCTAAAACACCGATACTCAGCGCCGGAACAAAAATCTTCATTCCAACTGCCGCAAAAGCTGCCTGTGTATCCGCTTTTGCAGGCGCATCCGTCTTGCCTTTTTTCACTTTATGTAAAATCGCAGGCACACACATAACCAGCACCAGCACACCGCTGGCCACGTCCGGCAGCCACCGGCCAAACGCCATCAGAATACCCAGTACAAACCAGAATACAAAAGTCCCCACACGGCTTGGATTTTCCTTATCCCGCAGATTTTTAACCGCGGTATACACAACCATAAATCCGATAAACATATAAATAATTTCCATCAGTTTGTTGCTCATTGCAACTTCCGGATCGAAAAAAAAGCTCATTTGATACCCTCCTTCTGCACAGTCCGCCCGTTAATAATACTTTTTCAGCAGATATTTATCTTTCAGGAAATAAAAAACAATCGTAATAGCCGTGGCAATGATACAAACCGGAATCTCTACAGCCGCCAGCGCCCCAAGCTCCACCTCATAACCAAGCCCTGCCAGCGTATTCTGCACAAGAATCGCGCCGGAACCGCCTACGAACAATACCTGGCCGAAAAACCAGGTTACATTTTCCATACCCGCTGCCATCCCTTTTAGCTCTTCCAGATGATCCTCATGCGGCTTTTTTCCCCGCGCGGTAATCGCACCTTCCGCCATCGGCATAATCACCGGCCTTACAAACCCGGCCACTCCGCCGAAGCCGACATTAAATGCCGCAAACACCGCACGCATCACACCATAAATCCCAATCACAAGCCCCGACGTGGCCCCCTTAAACTTCCCAATCAAAGCCGCAGCCGCTTCCCGCAGTCCATTACGCTCCATCGTCCCGGTCACCAGCATAATAATAATAAAAATCGCCATATTCCGGTTCGCAATAAAATTACTTCCCAGCGTCTCCAAAAGCTCCACCGGACTCAGTCCGCCGACAAACCCCGTAACAAGTGCAGCCGCTACAATAATGAGAATCGAATCCAGTTTCAGCGCAAAGCCGACAATCACAATTACAATCCCCAGAAGCTTTAAAAATTCCATAATTGTTCCACCTTTCTGTCCTCTTCTTTTCTTTTTTCCAACAGTCCGACTGCCGGGCTGTTCCCATTTCTTGTATAGATCAATGACATACCCAATGCTCCTGCAGACAGCTTTTGAGTATGCAGAAATGACATACTTCAAATACATATGTTGTTGTTTATCAGATAATTCGGTGATTTTACACAAAACGATATATAAATAATAATGGAAAACTGTCAGATTGTCAAGATTTTAAAAAATTGTTGCTCTTGATTGGCCTGGGGATGTGGCTAACCAAAATCTTTCGGGAGGCAAAAACGCAACACAATGTCAAAAATGTTTCTCTTCTGGTTCATCCATGTTAGGTACATGATAGACAACATTATAATTTTAGTTCATGTAAAACCATCCCTCCTCGTCCGGCTGGTTTTCGCTCGCTTTACATGAAATGTAAATTCAGGTGTTCGAAAGCTTGCCAATAACCAGACTCTGCGGGCTGTGGACCAGGAACGCGCCGGGAGACACACCTTGGAAGGACGTTGAAGGGGCGCTTTTAGCGGAGGT
>CANOET010000316.1 GCA_947564835.1 uncultured Eubacterium sp.
GGAATAGGAGCAGGAAGCCAGGCCCTTTCCCCCTCATCCGGCGTCCGCATAGCCATTCAAAAATGCAACACAATGTCAATTCTGTCGCCTGAAATTAAAATTTTGCCATTTTGCGCAAAAAATCGTTCTTAAGCACCTAACAAACGGACAGTTTTTTACAACAAATTCAGCTGGAAATTTTTTAAAAAAGATGTAGAATAATAACAGCTGAAAGCTCTGCAGGCAAACCGGTTCATGCACAGCCATTACTCAAAATATTACAACATACAGAAAGGAAATCACCGCATGGGAATTTTTTTCAACGAAAAAACTCAGGAATTTCATTTATACAACGAACAAATCAGCTATTTAATGAAAATCATGCGCAACGGGCAGATGGGACAGCTTTATTTCGGCAAACGTATCCCACAAAAGGACAACTATGACTATCTGACAGAGTACACCTACCGTCCGGTTTCTGCCTATGTATACGAAAACGAGTATTCTTTTTCCCTGGAGCATCTGAAACAGGAATACCCTTCCTACGGAACCACGGATTTCCGTATGCCTGCCGTTGAAGTCAGCCAGCAAAACGGCAGCAGAATTACCTGCTTTCAATATGTCTCCCATAAGATTTATCCGGGAAAGCCTGCCCTGGAGGGCCTTCCGGCTACTTATACGCAGGAGGATACCGAAGCAGACACACTGGAAATCCTGCTGCGGGATGAACTGCTCGGAGTGGAGCTGACGCTTTTGTACACGATTTTCCAGAACGAAAATGCGATTGCCCGGAGCGCCCGTTTTCAGAATAACGGCGCCGCCGATTATCAGCTTACAACCGCTATGAGCCTGTCTTTGGACCTTCCGGACGATGACTATGAATGGCTGCAGTTTTCCGGCGCCTGGGGACGGGAACGCTTTGTAAAATCCCGCCGTCTCCAGCAGGGCATCCAGTCTGTCGGGAGCACCCGCGGCGCCTCGGGCCATTTCCATAATCCGTTTGTCGTACTAAAGCGTCCGCAGGCAGATGAGTTCCAGGGGGAGGTTCTGGGATTTTCTCTGGTATACAGCGGAAATTTCCTTGCGCAGGCAGAGGTGGATACGTTCCATGTCACCCGGATGATGATCGGTATCCATCCGGCTGGTTTTTCCTGGTGCCTGAAACCGGGCTGCAGCTTCCAGACGCCGGAAGCTGTGCTTGTATATTCCGACGGCGGCATGAACGCTATGAGCCAGACTTTTCACCGACTATACCGCACACGCCTGGCACGCGGTGTCTGGCGTGACAAGGAGCGTCCGGTTCTTTTAAACAATTGGGAAGCAACGTATTTTAACTTTACGGAAGAAAAACTGCTTGCCATTGCGAAAACCGCGAAAGACGCCGGTGTCGAATTATTCGTATTGGATGACGGCTGGTTTTCCACCCGCTGCGGCGAAACAAGCGGCCTGGGCGACTGGTGGGCAAATACCGACCGGCTGCCGAACGGCATTCAGGGGCTTTCGGAAAAAATCGAAGACCTGGGATTAAAGTTCGGACTCTGGTTTGAGCTGGAAATGGTGAATAAAGACAGTGAATTATATCGCAGCCATCCAGACTGGATTCTGCAGACGCCGGACCGTTCCGTGTCCCATGGCCGCAAGCAGTATGTACTGGATTTTTCGAGAAAAGAAGTCGTTGACTATATCTATGAAATGACCGCAAAAATCCTGCGGGAATCAAAGATTTCCTATATTAAATGGGATATGAACCGCAATATTACCGAATGCTATTCCGCAGCATACGAAGCCTGCCAGCAGGGTGAGATTTTCCACCGCTACATTCTGGGCCTGTATGACCTGTACGAACGGCTGACCAGCGAATTTCCGCATATCCTGTTTGAATCCTGCGCCAGCGGCGGCGGACGCTTTGACCCGGGCCTGTTATATTATGCGCCGCAGGCATGGACCAGCGACGACACGGATGCCGTAGAACGCCTGAAAATCCAATACGGAACCTCTTATGCCTATCCGCTTAGCTCCATGGGCGCCCATGTATCCATTACGCCGAACCACCAGCTTGGCCGCAGCACACCTCTGAAAATGCGCGGGGACGTCGCCTGCTTCGGTGCATTCGGATACGAGCTGGACTTAGCACAGCTAAACGCAGAAGAGCTGGAAGAAGTCAGGCAGCAGATCCGGTTTGTAAAAAAATACCGGAAAATGATTCATTCGGGATCTTTTTACCGCTTATTAAGCCCGTTTGAAGGAAATATTACTGCATGGATGGTTGTGTCCGAAGATCAGAGGCATGCCATCGTAGCATATTTTAAAGTATTGAATGATGCAAACTGTGAGTTCCGCAGAATCCGATTAAAGGGCCTGCTGGAACATGTATGTTACCGCACAGCGGATGAATACGCGCAGGGCGCTGAGTTCTACGGCTCTGAGCTGATGCAGATCGGGCTTGTCACTACGGATTCCTCAGCCGGACAGCCGCTTGGAGACGGAAAATACGGGGAACTGTGTACGGATTTCTGGTCCAGGGTTATTTTGCTGGATGCTGTGGATTAACCTGGACAGATAACCTTTGATCAACTAAGGAACTGCGCAGCTTGCATAAGTTATTTCTGCACAGTTCCTAACGGTCGAACAGAAAGGAAGCAAAAAAACTATGACTCTGGAAAAATGGAAACGGATCATGATGGCATTTTTCGGCGTAATTACAACTGGTTTCTGCATCGGCGCATTCCAAAAAGCAAATCTCGGTGCAGACCCGTTTACCTGCTTTGTCACCGGAATTGCCAATGTGTTCCACTCTACCTACAGTATCTTTTATCTGATTGTAACCGGCGCCCTGCTGATTGGTGTTTTTTTCGTAGAACGCCATTATATTGGCATTGCGACATTGATCAACCTGTTCTTTACCGGAACAGCTGCAGATTTCATGTATCAGCTGCTGGACCGTTATTTTCCCGAACCGTCCATGCCGCTGCGCATTGGGATGATGCTGTTTGGGATTTTCGGAACCTGTTTTGCGGCATCCATTTATTTTACCGCAGACCTCGGCGTATCCGCCTATGATGCTGTTTCCCTGATCGCGGCCTATAAATACAGGGTGACAGCATTCAGGGTCTGCAGAATTGTCAGTGATTGCGTCTGCGTCGTTGTCGGTTTTGTATGTCATGTGACGATTGGTGTCGGGACTGTGGTTACTGCTTTGTTTATGGGGCCTGTTGTGCAATGGTGCAATACACATATTTCAGAACCGTTTCTGTATGGAGGCAAAAAACCGGAATCTGAAGCGGCTTGTGAAAATCAGGAGTCGCAGAGTATGAGCCCTTCCTAACCTGAACTGGATGAAGTAGAAAAAAACACTTTTGATATTGTGCTGCGTTTTTTTGGGCCTGAAAGATGTTGGTTAGCCACATCTCCTTGGCTAACCATAATCTTTCGGTAAGCCAAAAAATACAGCGGTTTCTAAGAGCCTAAAAGGCATCGATTTTATCTATGAGATTCTTAGTCTCTTCGATGAGACGGCCTGCATTACAACCATGTTGCAACCTGGCATTTTATACCAGCTCTCCCTAATCAATACAATCAAACAATTGATCAAATCCAATATAAATATTAGGAAACATATTTATTTTCAGATCAGTTTTATTTTTTTCTGTAATAGTTGATACTAATTTATATTCTGCATCATCAATAGAATTTTCATCTGGTGATAATGTATAGATTTCAACCTGTTTTTTTCGCCAATCTACAATCCAATATTCTGCTACTTCAACTTTCTTATACAATTCCATTTTATCATTACGATCATATTGTTCTGTAGAATCTGACAAAACTTCCATGATAAAACGTGGAACACCCAGAAAATTAGTAGAACGTCTATTTTTGATATCACAATTAATAGACACATCCGGTATTACAGGTTTATTCTCATTCTCTATCCATTTGTATTTTACACTATCTCCAAAAACACGGCAGATTGAACTTTTTAATTGAGATCCAACCGTTGTAACAAAATTATTGATAACTATAGAATGTTCAATATAAGTATTTGCCATATCCTTAATCGGTAATGTACGCACTAAATATCACCTTCTTTCTTCTATACATTCTATCAGAAATAATCCAATTTTCAATACTGAAATTAGGGTTGATAGTGTAACTTTACTTGGGGAGGGCTTTACAACACCTGAATTTACGTTTCATGTAAAGCCATTGAAAACCAGCCGGATGAGGGGGAAAGGGCCTGGCTTCCGGCGACGTTGGAAGAATGTTTAGAAGCC
>CANOET010000317.1 GCA_947564835.1 uncultured Eubacterium sp.
TGTGTCTCCCGGCGCGTCCCCTGGCCACAGCCCGCAGAGTCGTCCGGTTAGCCATCCCCCCCTTGGCCACAGCCCGCAGAGCCGTCCGGTTAGCCACATCCCCTGGCCAATCAAGCTCTTTCGGGAAGCCAAAACACGCAGCACAGACATTGACAAACAGGAAAATAATTTCCCATATTTAAGGATTATTTCACATTTCCCGTCTTATACTCACACCATAACAAGCAACTCCATCCAAACAAGAAAGGAGCACCCAAATGTACCTTCAGATTCTGAAAAAAGATCTAAAACGCAAAAAAACAATGAACCTGATCCTGTTTACCTTTATGATCCTTGCAGCTACCTTCATCGCTGGCAGCGTCAACAATATGGTATCTGTTATGACTGCACTGGACACTTTTTTTGAAAAAGCACAGGTTCCGGACCGTATGATCTGTTTCAGCGACGGCAGCGAAGCGGCGCAGTTTCAGGAATACGCCGAAAAAGAACAGCTCTGCATCCGCCAGCAGGAAGTCCTGCAGATCGATCCCAAAGACGTGGAAAAAGAAAACGGCGAGCTGGAATATAACAATACCGCAGTGCTCTCAAGGATCGGCAATTCTATCCGCATTTTTGACAAAAACGACCAGGAGCTTACCCAGGTCAAAGACGGCGAGATTTATTTTTCCGTTAAGGTTATGGAGCAGGAAGGCTTAAACGAGCGGGATACGGTCAAAGTAACCGTAAGCGGAAAAACAAAACAGTTTACAGTGGCAGGAAGTGTCAAGGACGCGCTTTTTGCATCGGAAATGGCGGGGATGACCCGAATATTTGTCAGTGACGCTGATTATGCAGATCTGAACGATCCTTTGATGGGGCATCTGTATATTACCTGTATGGATACGCAGGATGAAACGTTTTCGGAGAAATTTAACCAGCTTGGATACAATGTGCTGATGGATATCGACAAATCTGAAATACGGATGATGTATCTGATCGATATGGTAATCGCGGCGGTGATGCTCGTTGTCAGCGTGTGCCTGATTCTGATTTCTATGGTAATTCTGCGTTTTACCATTCATTTTACGATGAGTGAGGAATTTCGGGAGATCGGTGTGATGAAGGCTATCGGTATTGCGGACTGGAAAATCCGCGGGCTGTATCTTGTAAAATATTTTGCCATTTCCGCTGTCGGCGGCATCCTTGGGTTGGCGCTGAGTCTTCCGTTTGGTAAGCTGATGCTTGGAAATCTGACAGATACGATTATGATCGGGGAGGACGGAAATGTAATCTGGAATATCGTTTGTACGTTTCTGGTTATTGCGGCAGTGATTTCGTTCAGTTATTCGTGTACCCGCAGGATCAAACGGTTTTCTCCGATTGACGCGATACGCAATGGAGAAAACGGGGAGCGTTATGTCAGAAAAAGTGTGCTGTCTTTGCACAGCTCCAGGCTTCCGGCTGTGCTTTTTCTGGCTTTCAATGATATTTTAAGCGGTATCCGCCGGTATGCGGCGCTGATTTTGATTTTTACCATCGGAATTTTATTAGTGATTATTCCGGTCAATGCGATCAATACCCTGCAGTCGGACGAACTGATTACGTGGTTTAGCATGGTCCCTTGCGACCATGTCATCAGCAAAGAGCAGCTTTTTCATGCGGGCAGCAATAACCGTGTCAAAATTGAAGACAATTTAAACGGGATAAAAGAAAAGATGGCTCAAAATGGCATGGATGCGCTGGTCTCTGAGGAAGTGTTGTTTCGCATGAGCATTTCTTATCAGGAAAAACAGGAATCGTCGCTTGCCTTTCAGGGGATGGGCGACATTACAGCAGATCAATATGTCTATCTGGAAGGCAGCGCCCCGCAGAATTACGGGGAGGTCGGAATTTCCCATCGGATTGCGGACCTCCTTGGCGCACAGATCGGTGATACAGTTACAATTAAAAACGGCGATACCGACGGCGCATTTCTTGTTACAGCTATTTTCCAGACGATGAATAATCTGGGAGAGGGCATCCGTTTTTATGAAAAAGAGCAGCTGGATTACCGGTATGTTTTCGGCAGCTTCGGTATCCAGCTGCGTTATACGGACGGACCGGACAGCCGGGAGCTTGCGCGCAGAAAAGAACTGCTGGCAGATTTGTTTGCGGATTACGAGGTGTATACTGCCGGGGAATATATCAGTGAAATGATCGGGGATATCAGCGGGCAGCTGCATGGGATGAAATATCTGATCCTTGCAGTCGTGCTTTGTATCAATATGCTTGTAACCGTGCTGATGGTCAAGAGCTACCTTACCAAGGAAAAAGGGGAAATTGCCATGCTAAAAGCCATCGGATTTGCGGACAGGTCCCTGGCCATATGGCAGACGCTGCGGATCGGGATCGTGCTGTTTCTTGCAGCTGTGATCAGCGCAGCGCTTTCCACACCGCTTTCCCAGGTTTGCGTCGGGCCGGCGTTTCAGATGATGGGCGCACAGAGCATTACATTTCAGGTAAAACCGCTGGAAGTATATGTGCTGTATCCGCTGCTTGTATTTGCAGTAACCATCACAAGCAGTATGCTCACAGCCCGGCAGATTCGCAGGATCGCAGCATCTGAAGCATCCAATGCTGAGTAAGGCAAATCCGCGCAGCCCTGCAGTATCAGACGCGCTAAAATGCAGCGTAAAGCAGATATGTCTTGCCGGAATGGTAAAAAACAGATAAAATAGAAGGAGACAGAAAAATGAAAGCTATTTTGGAAGTAAAAAATTTATGTAAAACATATGTGATCAATAAACGCCAAAACCATGTACTCAGAAACGTCAATCTGACCATCAGCGAAGGAGAAATGACAGCCGTTATGGGCCCTTCCGGTTCAGGAAAATCCACGCTTTTATATACCGTATCCGGCATGGACACCATTACAGCCGGAGAAGTGCATTTTTGCGGCAGAAATCTGGCACAGTTGTCAGCCAGGGAGCTTGCGGACCTGCGGCTGGATGAGATGGGCTTTATTTTCCAGCAGATGTATATGTTAAAAAATCTGACCGTACTGGATAACATCATCCTTCCGGCCTGCCAGTCAGGAAAAAACCGGGCCGGGAGGAAGCAGCAGGTACAACACGGCCAGAGCCTGATGCGCCGGCTGGGTATTATGGATATCGCGGACCACGAAATCAATGAAGTCTCCGGCGGCCAGCTCCAGCGGGCCTGCATCTGCCGCAGCATGGTAAACCATCCCAAAATGATATTCGCCGACGAACCAACCGGGGCGCTCAACCGTTCCTCTTCCGAAGAGGTAATGGAAGAACTGGCCAAAATCAACGCGGACGGCACGACCATCATGCTCGTCACCCATGACGTCAAGGTAGCGGCAAAATGCTCTCGCGTACTTTATATCGTAGACGGAAATATCCAGGGAGAAAACCAGCTCGGACCGTATACACAGACAGCCGGCATACGCGACAGGGAAAGAAAGCTGAACAACTGGCTGATGGAAATGGGATGGTAGCCGTCTGGACAAGAATGAGGAATTAAGATGGATATACTGATCGTAGAAGACCAAAAAGAGCTTGTACAGCTGCTGTGTACCTTTTTACAGGCAGAACACTATACCGTCCTCGCGGCAGGAGGCGGGGAAGAGGCGCTGGAACTATATGAGCAGCACAATCCCAGGCTGGTAATTTTAGACATTATGCTGCCGGGGATGGACGGATTTGCAGTCTGCAAAAAAATACGCGATACCGGCAGCACGCCGATACTGATCGTAAGCGCAAAAAACGGAAAAGAAGACCAGCTGAACGGCCTGCTGCTCGGGGCGGATGATTACATCGAAAAACCATACGATATCGATATTATGCTGGCCAAGATCCGCAATATTTTCAAACACAGATATGCACAGGATGAGCTGACAGACGGGAATCTGTGCCTGAACAGAATTACAAGGATTGTGTTAAAAGACGGCAAGCCGCTGGAGCTTACGGCAAAAGAATTTGATCTGCTGCAGTTATTTATGGAACAAAAAGGGAAAGCGCTGCGCAAAGAATACCTGTTCGGACAGATCTGGGGGATGGACAGTTTTTCGGAGATGCAGACGTTGACGGTGCATATTAAGTGGCTGCGGCAGAAAATAGAGGAGGATCCGAAAAAGCCGAAGAGGATATTGACTGTCTGGGGGATTGGGTATCGGTTTGTGTGAGGGCGGAAATGTGCTGCGCTTTTGATTGGCTAGGCGGACGCCGGATGAGGGGGAAAGGGCCTGGCTTCCGGCTCCTATTCC
>CANOET010000318.1 GCA_947564835.1 uncultured Eubacterium sp.
TCCAGGCCCCGCCCCCTCATCCGGCTGGTTTTCTCTTGCTTTACATGAAACTGATTATTCAGGTATTGCTAAGCCTGCAGAGTCGTCCGGTCAGCCACCCCCCCCCTGGCTACTTGATCATTTTACAGCAAATTCTGCCGTAAAATATGAAATCTCCAAGGCGTCAGCCCGCACGTATCCCCCGCATGAACCTCCGCATCCTCCATCAGCTCTCTGCCGTCAAAAGGCACCAAATACCGCGCAGGCTCATTGGAGTAATTAAAGAAATATACAATCCTCCGCCCGTCCCGCCCGGTTCCTTCCCGTCTGATCACTGGAAAACGCTCCGCCTGCATCTTCATTCCAAAGCGTGCCATCAGCATCTGCAGAACCTCTTCTAAAGACGCCGCGTCAAAATAACATCCGATATAAGCCGCAGAGCCTTCCCCATATGGATGATGCGTAACCGCCGCATATTCTTTCCAGTAAGGATGGTCATACCGCGCAATCACTTCCGTCTGCGTATCCTGTGTGATCAGCAGTTCCATCCAGTCAGACAGCGCCGGTTTTTTGGAAAATGCGACAGCCTGGCTGGACAGCGATGTACGGCCTGGTTCTGTAAACTGGTCATATGTCATGCCGAAACATGCCGTCAGCCCATATGGCTGGTCGTCGGCGTAGATTTTTAAATGCTCATCCGCAAACGCACTGCGCATGGATGCCAGAAGATGGCCGCCGTTTTTCACATAAGCATCCAGATCTGCTGCCAGCTGTCTGGTTATGGAATAGACGGAGGGCAGGATGATCAGGTCATATGCCGCCAGCAGCTTGGAATCTGCCGTTGTATCGCTGATCAGATCCATTTCCAGGTTCATCCGGTAAAACGCGTCATACAGCCAGCGTACGATGGTGTTCTGGTCGCTGATGCTGCCTGCAGGGAAATACTGGAAGGCCGTGTTGGAGCGGTTGCTCATAAGCATTGCGATCCGGTTGTGCTTTTTCAGCCCGGCCAGATCGTCCGAAAGCCTTGCAAAATCAGCGCCGATCGTCATACACTCACGGTAAGTGGCATTTTCTTTCAGGTTATGGCTTAATACGCCTTTCCAGTAGCTTTCGATTGCGTTATGAATAGAATGCCAGTGCCAGTATTCCACGCAGACGGCTCCGCCTGCCAGATGGGAAAACGCCTGGAGGCGCAGCTGTCCGGGATAAGCCAGCCAGCCGTGGTTGCCCTGCGCCTGTGTTTCCAGCACCAGGTAATTGCCCTGCTTAAGCGACCGCGCCAGATCGCCGCCAAACGCGATTTCCGCGCCGGTGAGATCGTCTTCGCCGGGATGGTAAATGTCCGCCCCGGCAATATCCAGATGCTCTGCGGCATCATACTGGTTGACTTGCGGCTGGTAGCCAAACGAAACGCCGCGCCAGCTGAAATCGAAATTATGAGTCAGAAACTGCTCTGGCCGCAGGTATTCCCGGATGATTCCTGCCTGCCAGCGGAAAAATTCCGTTACCAGGCTGCGCTGGAACTGTTTAAATTCCGCGCCGAGGCTGCCGTTGATGGTACCGCGTACATCCGGCAGGTCCGCCCAGTCCTGGATGCGGTTTGACCAGTAGTCCAGTCCGAATTGCTGGTTGAAGGCATTGATGTCCGGATATCGTTTTTTCAGGTCTGCCGCAAACATCTGCTGTACACGCGGACAGCAGGTGTCATAAGGCTTTGTTTCGTTGTCAATCTGAAAACCAATTACATGCGGATACTGCTGCACCTCTTCCAGCAGGCGGCGGATGATGCGCTCTGCATGGAACAGATAGCCCGGATGCGTGAGGTCCATATTCTGGCGGTGGCCGTACAGCTCCTGGCCGTGGTGCGTGAGCGCCAGAATATCCGGATATTTACGGGCCAGCCAGGACGGAATGGCGTAAGTCGGCGTTCCGACGATCACATCGATTCCGGCATCTGCGGAAGCACGCAGCATCCGGTGCAGATGCGTAAAATCAAATACGCCGTCCGCAGGCTCCCAGGTGCTCCAGGTGGATTCCGCAATGCGGATCAGGTTCATGCCCGCTTTTTTCATCATCGCCATATCATCCAACAGCCGGTCGCAGGGCAGATATTCATCATAATAGGCGGCGCCGTAGTATAGTTTTTTTATATTTTGCATGATGCTTTCCTTTCTTAAGCTTCTTTTGCATGATGCTTTCCTTTCTTAAGCTTCTTTTGTAACAGTTCAGATAACCCATGGAACTGTTACCTTATTTTGGTCTTTGTCTTCTTATTCAGGTGTTTCATGTTGCGCTTCATCAGGTACAAGACCTGTAAAAAATTCAGAAAAATCTACCTGATAGATCAGCTTTAACGCAATCAGATCACTGATACGGAGGTTGCGCGTACCGGTTTCGATCTTGGAATAAGTGCTGCGTGACATATTGCTGCCCATCCGGTGTAGCTTTGCAGTCAGCTGGGACTGGGAATATCCCGCGTGTTCCCTGAGCCTGCGCAAATTTTCTCCGATACTGATATCCTGCAGGAACCATTGTGTCATAACATTGTGTTACGATACAGCCGGGTCAGGCGCAGAACTGTCTGCGGGCCGTTTACAGCCGTTGCAGTTCACACCTGTCCAAAAAGCAGGACAGCTGCGAACTGTAACGGCATCCAGCCCATGGAAAGTTCGCCTTCGGCGAAGGGCTGGATGCTTGGCAGGCCGCATTCTTTGGCCTTGTCCAAGCAGCAAGTGCTTGAACGGTGTGAACAGTAACTTACAGACAGCGCTGTTGGATCGTAACAAACACACCCCCTTTGCTGTGTGGTTGGCTGCACCTTAGGAGTCGCAATTTTTTGTTGCTTATCACCCGCTGGAATGATATAATTGGACTGAAAAGTACAGATTTTTCATAGGATCGTCAAAAGGTTTTCTTGACGCATTTCAGTGTTTTGTGTAAAATGTTAAGAACAAACGGTTGCGCTATAAAGCAATTGTAGCATAAATACTTTTAAAAGTCTATAGGGAAATGGAGTGAGAAGCATGCAGGAACAGGAAGTGAAAAAGCTGACCATGGATGATGTGGCAAAAGAGCTTGGGGTATCCAAAACAACGGTGTCCAGGGCCGTTTCCGGAAAAGGGCGGATCGGCGAAGAAACCAGGCAGCGCGTGCTGGATTATATTGCACAGCACAATTATAAACCCAATGTAATGGCCAAAGGGCTTGCCAACAACCGTACGTATAATATCGGAATGGTCCTCCAGGCAGACCTGCTGTCCTCAGACCTGCCATTTTTTCCAAAGGCGTTAAAAGGAATCAGCGAAGTTGCGGCAAAAGAAGAATACGACGTCATTATGACACTGGTTGACACGAACGACCTCTCCCGGCTGGCGCGTGTAATTGAAAACCATAAGGTAGACGGCCTGATCCTGATGCGTACGCTGCAGGACGATAAACCGGCGGAAATGCTGAAAAAAAGCGATATCCCGTTTGTAACTATGGGCTTGTCAGACGACCCGCAGGTCTTCCAGGTAGACAACGACCATGTGGACGCCTGCCGGGAACTGACCAGTATCCTGCTGCTTAAGGGACTTCGCAAGATTGCGGTCGTATCCGGGGACACCAATTATGTGATTAACCGCAAGCGTCTGGAAGGCTTTTATAAAGCACATGAAGAACTCGGGTATACGCCGGACGAATCTCTGATCTTTACGGATGTGGATTCCGAGCTGTTTGCTGCCAGAGTTACGGATACGATCCTGATGCGCAACGTAAACTGCATTATCGGCGCGGATGACCTTCTGACCAGCCTGGTGCTCAAGAAGCTGGAGGAAGAAAATATGATGATTCCGGAAGATATGCGGCTTGCGTCTTTTCATGACAGCCAGCTGCTGAAAGCGGCGAGGGCTGGTATTACAGCTATTAAATTTAATACCGAAGAGCTTGGAAGAGAGACCTGCAAGGTGCTGCTGCGCCGGATCCGCGGGGAGGAGGTACCGCAGGTGACGAAGCTGGCGTATGAGGTGGCGATGCGGGAGTCGACAAAATAGGGGATGATGGGGAATCAGACTTTCGCTGGGCGGAAGGCTGATTTTTTTGCGGATTTTGTGGTGTAAACCTCTGTATTTTGCGGGGATTATTGGAGGTGGCTAAGCGGACGACTCTGCGGGCTGTGGGGGAGGTGGCTAAGCGGACGACTCTGCGGGCTGTGGCCAGGGGACGCGCCGGGAGACACACCTTGGGCGGACAGGGGCAACGCTGCGGTGAACGAATCGCT
>CANOET010000319.1 GCA_947564835.1 uncultured Eubacterium sp.
CCCCTGGCCACAGCCCGCAGAGTCGTCCGGTTAGCCACATCCCCGGCCAATCAAGATGGTAAGGGTTAGCTCTTATGCGGCTGTTAACCGTTATTCTTTCATTCTGTCAATATCGGTCATGTTTACACCTAAGCTATTGAGCAATGTCTTTAAAGACAGATATTGTTCTTTTAGGCTTGCATACCTTTGTCAGCCCATATAATGGTGCAGTACAGAAAGTATTTGCGCCAGCTCCTCCGCCTGCATCTGCCCCGGAGCGGATGTTTTGCCTATTGCTGCGAATGTGACTGCGGAACCGGATGTTTCCCCGCAGATGCGGCTGATCACTCCGGCAGCGCCCATGGCCATCGTAATGACCGGGCATCTGGCTGATTCGCGGCACATCTGTTCCGTTGCGGACAGCAGTGTTAGTACGTCTTCCCTGTTTTGCGGCATTACGGCCGCCTTTATAAGATCTGCGCCCAGTTCCTGCATTTTGCACAGCTTTTGTATGATTTCTTCCTTTGGCGGTGTATGGTGAAAATCGTGGCTGGATGCGATGACTTTTACCCCGTTTGCGTGCGCTGCTGCAACCAGCTGTCTGACGGCTGTATCTCCTGCCGACAGCTCTACGTCGATCAGGTCTGCAAGGCCGGTCTGTACGACGGATTCATAAAAGGCCGTGTAGGCCTGCAGCCCGACCTGCTTTTCGCCGCCTTCCTGTTTGGTACGGAATGTACATAAAAGGGGCATCTGGCCTAAGATTCCGCGAAGCTCTGCCAGGATTTGTTTTACTTTTTGCAAATCCTGGACCTGTGCAAACCAGTCGGCGCGCCATTCTGTAAAATCGGCCCTGCTGTCTTGGATGTTCTGTGCGGCTGTTAAGATTTCTTCTTTGTCCGCTCCGACGATCGGTACGCAGATTTTCGGGATTCCTGCACCGATGGTAAGGTTTCTGACCACTACTGTCTGCATGAGCGTTTCTCCCATTCCATAAGCTTTCCGGCCAGTTCCTCACAAACCGCAGCCTGGTCTTTTCCATCCGTGCAGATGGTCAGATCTGCCGCCGCTTCATATTTTTCACGGCGCTGCTCCATCAGGCCGGAAATATAATCTACGTCCATATGCCCTTCTAAAAGCGGACGCTCATGGCTGTCTTTGACCCTGTCGTAAATGGTTTGCGGGCTGGCTGTCAGAAGTACGACCTTTCCTTGTTTTTTCATTTCTGTTACATTCCTTTCCCGCATCGGTGTCCCCCCGCCGCAGGATACTACCGTATTTTCCCTGCTTTGCAGTTCCACGAGCAGCGCTGTTTCCAAATCCCGGAAATAGGCTTCTCCGTGCCGGGCGAAAATTTCTGTAATCGGCATGCCTTCCCTTTGCGCAATGATGCGGTCCATTTCAATTTTTTCCATCGCATAATGCTGGCTTAAATAATCCGAAATGGCAGATTTCCCGCTGCCCATAAACCCGATCAGGAAAATATTATATGTACACAATGGTTTTGGATGGTTTTCCATAATTGCAGCTCCTTTCTTTTCGATTCGATTATAGCAATAACGGCGGAGCCTGTAAAGGACAGAATTTTTATTGCAGCCGCTGTAATTTCTCCAGGAATTTTTGAGCAGCTTTTGTATGTACCTGGTACCGTTTCCAAATGATATGCGGCGTTACCTCTAACGCCGGCCGGATCGGACGGAAGTAAAGCTTGCTGTTCCCGTTCAGATTGATCAGGCCGTCAAAGCAAATCGCATAGCCAAGCCCCTCTTCCACCAGCAGAGAACCGTTAAAAAGCAAGGTATAGGTTGCCGCTACTTTTAATCTTGAGATATCTGGGATAATTAAGCGCAAGGTCGGCCAATGATCCCGTTCTTCCTGCGCGGAAACAATCAGCGGCTGGTCTAAAAGATCCTCTGGCGTTATAAATTCCTTTTCGGAAAGCTCAGAATCCTTACGCATAAATACGCCGAAGGTATCCTTGAACGGCGCCTTGATGGAATGATATTTGGAATGGTCTACCTTGCCGTATATAACGCCGAAATCAATAAGGCCCTTGTCCAGCTGTTCCATAACGAAAATGTAATTTCCTCCGCACGCTTGCGCAGCAGCATACCCTCTTCGGTGAGCGTAATTTTACGGTTGCCGCGGATAAAAAGCTGTTTTCCTAATTCTTCCTCTAAATCTTTGAGCTGTCTGGAAAGTGTCGGCTGTGAAAGGTGTAAAAACTCTGCCGCGCCTGAAACGCTTTCCTCTCTTGCAACAGCTAAAAAATACTGAAGCACGCGAAATTCCATAAACACTCCTCCTTGCAGAAAATAGAATATCACAAACATACTATGCCCGTCAAGCATGTGAAGATATTTAATATAAGTATTTGCTATTCTGGTTTGCCGCTGATATAATAAAACCAGATTGGCGGATCATCCGAACCCGGATGATTCAGAAAAGAGGAAAACAATGAACGTAATAGAAACCCCAAAATCCATCATCCAAAATCTAAAAGACGCAGGCTGCGATTCTGAAACGATTGAACAATTTATGGCAGACCTGCAAAAAGGAAAAGAAGCAAGCAGCCTCAAACGGCTTGCCGCACACAGGAAAACCCTGCTCGATGCCCTGCACAGAGAACAAAAACGCATCGACTGCCTGGACTACCTTGTCTATCAAATGAAAAAAGCTGGCAAATAACAGAACCCCTGAAAGGAGAAATTTTTATGACAACCATTACAAACCAAACCTTTGATGAAGAAAGGGCCCTTTATGCAGCACAGGATATTTTCGTAAAAGACTGTGCCTTTGACGGCCCCGCCGACGGAGAAAGCGCTTTTAAAGAAGGCAGGAACATTGCAGCCGACCACTGCTTTTTCAATCTCCGCTACCCGTTCTGGCACGATATCGGACTGAAAATTGAAAACTCAGAAATGACGGAGCTTTGCAGAGCCGCCCTTTGGTACTCCAGGAATATAGAGATCCATAACACCCGGCTCCACGGCATAAAGGCCCTGCGTGAATGCCAGGAGATCAAAATGCGGGGCTGCGACATTATTTCCCCCGAATTTGGATGGTCGGTACAAGGAATCGAAATGGAGGACTGCACCGCCGAAAGCGAATACTTTATGATGCGTGCAGACCTTTTGACTTTCCGCAATGTACGTATGAAAGGCAAATACTCGTTTCAGTACATTACCGGCTCGGTTTTTGAAAACTGTGTGTTTGACACCAAAGACGCTTTCTGGCATGCAAAGAATATTACAGTGAAAAACAGCGTGGTAAAAGGCGAATACCTGGCATGGTACAGTGAAAACATCACCTTTGAAAACTGCAAAATCATCGGGACACAGCCCCTTTGCTATTGCAAAAATCTAAAGCTGGTAAACTGCGAAATGACTGAAGCCGACCTTGCCTTTGAACGTTCCGATGTGGAAGCTACACTCACCGCTGCGATTGCCAGCATTAAAAACCCGTTGTCCGGTCATATTTATGTGCCGAAGGCTGGTGAGGTTATTATGGATCTTGATGAGGCAAAGGGTGAAGTGGTCATTACCATGGAGTGCCAATGCGCTTGAGTTTTCTGTGCGGGCGGTGATTGATATTGGGTTGCGTTTTTTCGTGGCTATGCGGACGCCGGATGAGGGGGAAAGGGCCTGGTTTCCGGCTCCTATTCCAGAATGTTAAGAATCCCTAGGTATTCTGCATTTACACAGTGGCACCGGCCGGGCGCGCCGCCTAGTTCGCCCTGGCTAAACGCCAGAAGCTAAAGGCGTCGCTGGGCTTTGCCCCTATGTTATAGAGCAGAATACCAAGGGCTTCTAAACATTCCTCCAACGTCGCCGGAAACCAGGCCCTTTCCCCCTCATCCGGCTGGTTTTCACTCGCTTTCCATGAAACTGCAATTCAGGCATTGTAAAGCCTGCCTATAACTGGTCTCTCAGGTATTGTAAGCCAGCTAATATCTGGTCTCTCAAGCGTTGTAAAACCTCCAAGTAACTAGTCTCTCAGCCATTGTAAAGCCTCCCAATATCTGGTCTCTCAGCCATTGTAAAGCTTCCCAATATCTGGTTTCTCAATCATTGTAAAACCTCCCAATATCTGGTCTCTCAGCCATTGTAAAGCCTCCCAATATCTGGTCTCTCAGGCACCGTAAAGCCTCCCAATATCTGGTCTCTCAGGCACTGTAAATCCTGCCAATAACCAGACTCTGCGGGCTGCGGCCAGGGGACGCGCCGGGAGACACACCTTGGAAGGACGTTTGAGGGGCGCT
>CANOET010000320.1 GCA_947564835.1 uncultured Eubacterium sp.
CCCTTTCCCCCTCATCCGGCTGGTTTTCACCGGCTTTACATGAAACGCAAATTCATGTGTTGTAAAGCTTGCCAATATACGGACTCTCATGTGTTGTAAAGCCTGCCAATGACCAGACACTGCGGGCGGTGGCCAGGGGATGTGGCCACCGCCCGCAGTGTCGTCCGCTTAGCCACATCCCAGGCTAGGATAACACACAAAAGTTACAGCTCAGTGACTGTAAAACCGGATTTCAAAAAGCGCCCCGCCGTCCGCCCTGTTTTTTGCCCGTACCGTTCCGTTTTGCCGCTCTACAATCTCTTTTGCCAGCGCCAGCCCGATCCCGATTCCGCCCGCGCCTGCACGCCGTCCGCGGTAGAACCGTTCAAACAAATGCGGCAGATCTTCTTTGCAAAACCCCTCTCCATCATCCCAGATCAGGATTTCCGTATATAAGGGATTTTGGGCATAGGAGCAGTAAACCGTCCTTCCATGGCTGTGTTCCATACTGTTTTTCATTAGATTAATCACTGCTTCTATCGTCCAGTCGGGATCTGCCGTAACCATCATCCCGCCAAGTTGGGGAATCTCAATGGAAATACCGGATGCAGTACACAATTCCTGCAGTTGATCCGCCGCAAGGACAAGCAGGGTATAGACGTCTGTTTCCTTTTTTTGCAAAAGCAGCGTTCCGGCATCCATCCGGGACAGCACAAGCAGCGCTTCTTCCAAATGCATCAGCCTGAAAAGCTGTTTTTCCATTTGTTCCAGATGACAGCTGTCAGTTTCCTGCTTCAGCATCTGGATAGAAAGGGATATTGCCGTTATCGGCGTTTTGATCTGATGGGCAATATTCGACAGATTCCGGGCAAAATCCTCCCTCGCCCGTACAGCCGCATCTTTTGTCTGGTACAGAAACGTCACGGTTTTGTATATTTCATCCTCAAGTTTAGAAAAATCATCCTCTCCGGATGTGGAAAGGATAGCCGCCTTGCCTGCAGGGACTTGTTCCAGATATTCTGTGAGAGCCCGGATCCTTTTGGCTTCGGTTTGATTCCGATAGAAAAAAGTAAGCAGAAACAGGAAACCTCCGATACACAGGCCTGCCGCTGCAAACCGGACCGTCCGCTTGTAAGACGGGCCGGAAAAATCGGATCTGTGATACCCAAGGTCTGATAAAAAATCCTCTTTTGATGCTTGGCCTGTGTACCCGTTTTTATATTCTTTTAATACTGCCGCCAGCATTTGTTTCGATTTCGCTGCTGGTTCCTGCGCTGCCGCTTCCTGGCAGATTCTGTTTAACAGGGCAAAATAATACCGGCTGTCAGCATAAGAAACGCAAACCGCTGTAACAGCCGATGCCAGCAGGCTGACGGAAAGCGCGATTCCGGCGATCCATAATATTTGTTTCCGTCCGTTCATACTGTATCCTCCATCCGGTAACCCACGCTTCTTACCGTTTTCAGGCAGGCGGGCTGGCCAAGCTTATCCCGCAGCCGTTTCACCGTCACCGTCAGCGTGTTATCGTTCACGTAGCTTCCATGCACATCCCATACCCGCTCCAGTATTTTCTCCCTGGTGACCGTCCTTCCTTTGTTCTGCATCAGATACAAAAGCAGCTGGTATTCCGCCGCGCTCAGGCTGATTTCCTTTTCCCTGCAGGAAACGGCCTGACGGTTTAAGTCCATGTGTATGCCGCCGCAGGAAAGATATTGCCTGCCTGCGTCTTTTGTTCTACGGAGCAATGCCAGAATCCGCGAATACAGCACTTCCAGATCAAACGGCTTTACTACATAGTCGTCCGCACCGTTTTGAAACCCCGCAACAATATCCGCCGTATCTGCGCGTACAGTAAGAAAAATAATCGGCAGTTCCTGAAAGCTGCTGCGCATCCACCGGCACAGACGGTCCCCCTGGCCGTCCGGCATATTCCAGTCCAGTAATACAAGCATCGGCACATGGCACCGCAAAGCCTGCCTGGCTGCGGCAATCGTCTCACAGACCGTGACCCGCAAGCCCTTCTGCTGCAGATATTCTTTTACCATCCCTGCAATCGCAGGATCATCTTCGATATAATATAAGTCAATCATCGTTTTTCCGCCTTATAAGAAGTCCATTATCGTTTTTCCGCCTTGTTATTATAACAGAAAAAAGTTACAGCTGCATGACATCTTTTTGCCCGAAAAGTATCTTTACACCCTCCCGCAGTTCCCTTATAATAAAACACAAAAAGACCCCCTCAGACTGGAGATGATTCTATGGGCTATTATTTAAACAGCAAAAAACCATATCTGATGTTCCTGGAAGACCGTTCATCCAGATATTTTACAGACAAGACCAAAATCCTGAAAGACCTGATCCCTGCCGTAGATGCAGCTGCAAATGAATCAGAAGACGCAGCTGCAGCCGCCGTACCGTCCGGCAAGGACCCAAAATATATTTGCATTACAAGGCCCAGACGTTTTGGCAAGACAATGGCTGCTAACATGATCTCATCCTATTTCAGCAAAGGCGCTGACAGCAAAGCTGCCTTTCAGGGCCTGGCCGTATCTTCCTGCAGGTGGTTTGACAGGCATATCAATCAGCATAATGTGATCCATATGATGTGTAATGAAATGCCGGATCACTGCACTTCTTATACGCAATATATCTCCCGGATGAAAAAACGGCTGCTTTATGACCTGATCCGGCAGTTTCCGGATGCCCCGATTGATCCGGGGGATTCGTTATGGGATGCCTTCAACAGTATCATCGAATTTGGCTCAGGGGAAAGATTTATATTTATTCTGGATGAATGGGATTTTATTTTTCACAGAGATTTTATTACAGACCATGATAAAGCAGCTTACCTGGATTTTCTGCGCAGCCTGCTCAAAGACCAGCCTTATGTAGAACTGGCCTATCTGACCGGTATCCTTCCGATTGCAAAATATTCCAGCGGTTCGGAGCTGAATATGTTCTGCGAATATACCATGGCGTCGGAACAAAAGTACGCCGTATGCTTCGGATTTACAGACGAAGAAACAGACCGGCTTTATCAGAAATACCTGGAGCAGTTTCCTGAAAATGCTGCTGTTACGCGGGATGGCCTGCGCACCTGGTACGACGGATATGATACCCGCCTGGGAGAACGCGTCTATAATCCCCGGTCTGTCGTTTTGGCGTTAACGAATAACAACCTTGGCAATTACTGGACCAGCAGCGGCCCGTATGATGAGATTTTCTCCTGCATCCGAAAAAATACAGACGCTGTCCGGGACGACCTGGCAATGCTCGTTTCCGGCACTCCGGTACGGGCAAAAATTTTCGAATATGCGGCTGTCTCGATGGATTTAACAACCAAAAATGAGATTTTTTCTGCCATGGTTGTCTATGGTTTTTTGAATTATAAAGATGGTTATGTTTCTATTCCAAACCGGGAATTGATGGAGCAGTTTGCAGAAATGCTGTGTAAAGAACCGTCACTTGGATATGTTCACCGCCTGGCCAAAGCTTCTGAAGAAATGCTCGCAGCTACCAAGGCCCTGCAGACAGAAAAAATGGCCGATATCCTTGCATACGCACACAACAGTGAAAGCCCACTGCTGTATTATGGCAACGAGGCGGAGCTTACCATGATCGTAAATATGGTCTATTTAGCTGCAAGGGACGATTACCGGATCGAACGGGAGGACAAGGCTGGAATTGGTTTTGTGGATTTTATTTTCTATCCGCTGAAAATGGATGACGACTGCATCATTTTGGAATTAAAGGCGGGACAGACCGCTGAGGCGGCGCTGCGGCAGATTAAAAAGCGTAATTACGCAATGAAATTTCAGGGCAGGCTTGGGGAACGGATACAGTATACTGGACGGATACTGGCTGTAGGTATTGCTTACGAAAAAGGGAAAACCAAAAAACATAGCTGTAAAATTGAGATCCTCAGGAATCAGATATAAAACAGGATAGGAGACTCTATTAATACACGCATGAAGCAAAAAAGAAATTCCAGATTGAAACTTTTATTGGCTATGCGGATGTCGGATGAGGGGGAAAAGGATCCTTAACATTCTGGAATAGGAACAGGAAGCCAGCCTTCCTTTGCCAGGATTTCCTGGGCATCTGCGGTCACTACACACCCCCTGCAGTCGAAATGTTTCATGACTTTCTGCATTTCCGGGATCTCATTGCTCTTTTCGTCAATCCGCGTGGAAGAAAGGCTGATCCCCCATTCTGTTGACATCACATTAAATTCATTGAGGTT
>CANOET010000321.1 GCA_947564835.1 uncultured Eubacterium sp.
GCGATTAGTTCACCGCAGCGTTGCCCCAGTCCGCCCAAGGTGTGTCTTCCGGCGCGTCCCCTGGCCACAGCCCGCAGAGGCGTCCGGTTAGCCACATCCCCCGGCCAATCAAGATCCATCGGGAAGCCAAAAAACGCAACACAATGTCAATTCTGTCGCCCGGAGTCAGAATTTTGCCATTTTGCGCAAGAAATCTTTAGTAAGATCCTAACCTGGATGAACCGGAAAAATAAAATGGTTGCATCATCCCAAAAACTGTGGTAAACTAAGTAAAATTTAAAAAGACAGTTCGTGACCATCCTGTCTGTAAACAAAACTAGGGAAATGGCAGCCTTGTTTGCTGCCTGTTATTTGGATGGACACGCAACGCGTGTCTGTTTTTTTATTTATGAAAGGAGAATATCCATGGAACAGGAAAACGTGTCTTCTCTGCAGCGGTACTCCGTGATTACTAAGAAAAATCCCCGCGAGATTGTAATGCTCAGAGGAAACGGCTGTGCCTGGCGGCGGTGCCGTTTTTGTGATTACCACCTGGACGCATCTTCGAACGAGGCAGCTAATTTTGCATTGAATAAACAGGTGCTTTCCAGAATCACTGGCATATACCATAGGCTGGAAGTGATTAATTCCGGCAGCTTCCCTGAACTGGATGCTGATACACAGCGTCTGATTGAAGAAGTCTGCCTCCGGCGCGGGATTTTTGTGCTGCATTGTGAATGCCATTGGATACACCGTGAAAAAACAGCGGCCATCCGCACTCATTTTCAGGAAAAAGGGATCACGGTCAGAATGAAAACCGGGGTGGAAACTTTTGATCCGCTGTTTCGGGAATGTTATCTGGACAAAGGGATTGATACGGATGACCCGGCAGAAATTGCGCGCTATTTTGATGAAGCCTGCCTGCTGCAGGGTATTCCGGGGCAGACAAAGGAAAGCATGGAACGGGATATCTGCATAGGGCTGGCCCATTTTGAACGGGTCTGTGTCAATATTATGACAAAGAACAGCTGCCGGATCCAGCCGGATCCAGGTGTCATCCGGATCTTCCGGGAGGAATTGTATCCGAAATATAAAGACCACCCGCGGTTGGATCTTTTGCTGCAAAATACAGATTTTGGCGTAGGAGGAAATAAAGATGCGTAACGAAACGATTTTAATATTGTCATTGCTGCTGACATATGGGACAGTGCTGATCCTGTTTCGGCTGCTGCGGGAACAGGGGCTGTATTTGTGGACCATTGTTGCTACGATTGCCGCGAATATTGAAGTGTTAATTGTCATCCAGGCTTTTGGCATGGAGATGACGCTTGGTAATATTTTATTTGCTTCTACTTTTTTGGTGACTGATATCGCGAGTGAGACATGCGGCAGGCAGACGGCACAGAAAACGGTCGTGCTCGGCATTGTAACATCGGTCCTGTTTGTGCTGATTTCCCAGTCCTGGATGCTTTACCAGCCTGCCAAAACAGACTGGGCAGCGCCTGCAATCCGCGAGGTTTTTTCCAATACGCCGCGGATGATGCTGACTTCGCTGCTTGTCTATGCGTTTGTGCAGACGCTGGATGTATGGCTATACCATAAATGGTGGGATTTTACGAGCCGCCATTTCGGCGATTCCAGCCGTTTTTTATGGCTACGCAACAATGGCTCTACGCTAGTTTCACAGCTGGCAAACGCGGTATTGTTTACGTGCGGCGCGTTCTGGGGAATGCATGACCTGAATACGCTGGTGTCGATTGCTGTGTCCAGTTATGTCATTTTTATCGTAACAAGCCTTGCGGATACGCCGTTTGTATACGCGGCAAGAAGCATTACCCGCCGTTAAAAAACGGCCTGTATATCAATGACCTCCGCCTGAAAGTCCCCCCGCAGCCGGTTACGCAGCAATCCCGCATGCATCAGCGTCCCGCCGGTATACCTCCTGCCGTCCACTTCGTAAAGCATTTGCTCATCCAGCCCCTGCAGCCGGATGTTGCGGCTTCTCCTGCCTGGTTCATACAGCACTTGCACGAAAAATACGGCTGCCTGCCGTTTGTCTTTGGATACGATCTCGTAACAGTCATACAAATGGTTTTCCCGGTAAGAAGCAATCCGGTAGTAATCCCCTTCCCGGATCAGCGGTGCATATTTTTTATAAGCGGCGATCTGTCCCGGAACCATTTTGCGCTCTTCTTCGCTGATCTTCGTAATATCCAGTTCATAACCGAACGTTCCTGCAAGCGCTGTAATTCCCCTTGTCTGAAACGGCGTCACTCTGCCGACGATGTGATTTGGGCAATCGGATACATGCGCGCCGATCGCAGACAGCGGATACAGCAGCTGTGTGCCTTCCTGAATCTGCAGCCGTTCAATGGCATCCGTATCATCGGAGCACCAGATCTGCGGACTGTAGTACAGCATGCCCGGATCGAACCTTCCGCCGCCGCTGGAACAGTTTTCCAAAAGCAGATCCGGAAAATCCGTAATCAGTCGTTCCTGCATCCGGTAAACGGCAAGCATATACCGGTGCGTCAGCTCTCCCTGCCGGTCCGGCGGGAACGCCATGCTGCCGATATCTGCAAGGGCGCGGTTCATATCCCATTTGACATATTCGATATGAGCGGACTGCAGCACACGGCTGATGCTGTCATAAATAGCATCCGCAACCTCCGGACGGCTTAAATCAAGTACCAGCTGCTGCCTTGCCAAAGACGGCGCACGTCCTTGAAACTGCAGCGCCCAGTCCGGATGTTCCTGATACAGCCTGGAATCCGGCGAAATCATCTCCGGTTCCAGCCAGATGCCGAACTTCATGCCGAGCCGGTTGACTTCATCCGCAAGTACTTTCAATCCCCCTGGCAGCTTTTGTTCATTGACCGTCCAGTCGCCCAGGCTGCTGTCATCATTTTCCCTGCAGCCGAACCAGCCGTCGTCCATCACAAGCATTTCAATCCCGAGCTTTGCAGCTTCCCTGGCAATGGCTATCAGTTTATCCGTGTTAAAATCAAAATAAGTCGCTTCCCAGTTATTGATCAGCACCGGACGTTCTTTGTCTTTGTAGCTGCCGCGGATCAGATGGCTGCGGTATAGATCATGGAACGTACGGGACATTTTCCCCAGCCCTTCATCGGAATAAACAAGTACAGCCTCCGGCGCCTGAAAACTGCCGCCCGCGTCCAGCTTCCAGCAAAAACGGTCCGGATGGATCCCGAGCACCATGCGCAGCGTACCATACTGTGTACACTGCGCTTTGGCCAGAAAATTGCCGGAATAGACAAAATGCATCGCATATACTTCTCCTCTTGTCTGCGTACAATCCTCCGAAAGCACTGCCAGAAACGGGTGATCCTGATGGGAAGACTCCCCGCGCACCGACTCCGTTACAAAGCTGCCTGTCACAAGCGGCTGCCTGTGTATCTGGCGCTCCCTCGCCCAAGAGCCCGGCAGGGAAAGTATTTCAAACGGTTCCTGATCCATTTCCAGGCAGGCGGACAGCACACGCTCCAGATACACCGGTTCTGAGCCGGTATTTTCGATTTTTACACTGCGCATCAGCGCATCGCAGTCTGCAAACACACTGTATGACAACACCGCCCGGATTCCCGCACAGGCATCTTCCAATGTGATCTCCAGCGTCTCGCAATGATCTCCCCAGGTCGCCGGAAGGCCCTCCAGTTTTCCTTTTCCTTCATAAATACGGTGTCCGGCATATACCAGCTCCAATCCATGCTGGCCTTGCATATTACGGATTTCTATGCAACTCTCCCTAAAATCCCCGGTTCCACCGAACGGATATTCCATCGGAAAACTGTCCAGGAAAGAAAGCTTCTCCCGCTCCAGCCTGGAAGGCACAAACGGATGCTCTTCCGTGCGCAGAAGATAGAAAAGATCTGTGGAATCTAATTTTTTCTCATAGTAAGCATGCCCAAGGTATTTGCCGTCGGCAATGCCCATTACGTAGCTGGTGGTTTTTGTGTCCAGTTTGAATATTTGTGTTTCCTGATTATATGTGATCATTTTATTGCCTCCTAACCTGGATGAACCAGAAAAGAAATACTTTTGACATTGTGTTGCGTTTTTTGGTTCCCGATAGATCTTGATTGGCCAGGGGATGTGGCTATGCGGACGACTCTGCGGGTTGTGGCCAGGGGACGCGCCGGGAGGTACACCTTGGGCG
>CANOET010000322.1 GCA_947564835.1 uncultured Eubacterium sp.
TAGCGATTAGTTCACCGCAGCGTTGCCCCAGTCCGCCCAAGGTGTGTCTCCCGGTGCATCCCCGGCCCCCAGCCCGCAGAGTCGTCCGCATAGCCATTATCCCTGGCTCCCAGCCCGCAGAGTCGTCCGCATAGCCACTATCCCTGGCTCCCAGCCCGCAGAATCGCCCGCACATCCCTCCGCTTTTAGAAGAAATAACCAACAGCCGCTTCACAAAGAAATACAACCATGCAGCACAATACAGCGATCCCAACCATATTCAAGCCTTTCCATGCCGCCGCAATTCCGACAAGCAGGGCCAGGATTCCGGCAGCCGGATACTGGGGCGCTTCGATGATGGCAGGGAAGGTCATAACTGCAAGCGTGACGTACGGCACATAGAACAGAAAAGACCGTAAAAACGGATGTTTTATTTTTCCGCGGATCAATGTCAGGGGCAGTACGCGGATTAGGCAGGAAACCGCTGCTGCTACCAGTATATACAGATAAATATTATGCTCCATATCCGGATACCTCCTTTTTTGCTGTTTGATGGCCGGATGCCTTTGTATCGTCTGCGTCCGGATCTTCTTGCACTGGGAAGAAAGCAGCCGCAAGACCTGCAAGGATGATCGTCAGCAGACTGATCTTCATACTGTCAGACATGCTATCAAACAGGGGAATCCTGGACACGGCGAAGCTGGCTGCAAAGCTTGCGATGACGACGCCTGCGATGACCTTATTTTGTTTGGATGCTGGTGTAATGATTGCGACAAACATGCCGTACAGGGCTACGCTTAAAGCGCTGACTACTGACGCGGGCAGGATATTTCCGGCTACGATGCCGATCGCGGTTCCGGCAGACCAGCCGGGCAGGGCGACCAGCATAGCCCCGTAATTGTAATAGGGGTTCAGGATGCCTGGCCTTGCGATACTGATTCCGAAGATTTCATCGGTAATGCCGAAGCCGGTGAGAAAACGGTGCAGCACAGAAGTATCCGCGTGGAACTTTTGGCTGAGCGCACAGCTCATAAGCAGATATCTTATATTTGTGATCAAAATAACAAACGCCATCTCCATGTAAGGTGCATTTGCCATAATAACTGTAAATTCCGCGTATTCCCCTGCTGAAGCATGGTTTAAAAAGCTGGACAAAAATCCCTGGAGCGGGTTGAGCCCGGCTTTTTTTGCGACAATTCCCAGGGAAAACGCGACGGCGAAATATCCGGCTGCAATCGGCATGCCGTCTTTGATGCCGTTTGCAAATGCATTTTTGTTCTCGTTCATTTTTTCTCCTTAATCTTGGGCGGCAGGTTATTTCAGTTCCCCAATCACATGGTATCTTGAGCAGCAGGCTATTTTAGCTCTACCGTAATACTGCCTAAAAGCTCCCATGCAGCGTCACGTTCCCGTTTTTGTTCTGCAGTCAGCTGTTCATATGCGCATAGCATCGGATGCTCTCTGGCGCCGTCATTGCGCACCGCCCCGTAGCTCCAGTTGTAAAAGGTATAAAACCGCAGCCAGCGCAGATGGTCCAGCCTGCGGTATGTATCCAGTACCGCTTCGGCCTTTTTTGTCTCGCAATAGACCTTGTACGCCTGTTCCACCATACCGGGCGTAAATTCAGTTATGGTTTCATCCTTTAAAAGAATCCGGATCTTCATCAGAAGATGGTCTGCGGCGGATATTTTTGATTCCCGGTGGAAATCATCCAGATTTTCCCAGCTTTTTGTCGGATAGGATACGGACCGGCAGAAGATCTCATTGATGGTAATGGCTGCCCGGTTCAATGCGGTGCGCATAATCTGATCGGGTGTATAGATCTCCTCATTCGTTCCAAAATAGCAGACTCCCGGGGCCTTGCGGTTGCTGTGCAGGTGGATCTGTCCGTGGATTTTGAAATATTTATGCAGCTGCCAGAAAATGCTCCATCCTTCAGGTTCATCATCCGGGCAGATAATAATCCGGTCTGCCTGTTCCATAACGGCATGCTGTGTTTCCCAGCACATATCATGAAAGATCAGGGAGTCGGTTGTATTTGAAACCTCACCCAGCGAAAATGTCTCGTGCAGATATCGGTGCATGGCGAGAAATTTACGGGCATCTCCAAAAATATGATAGGCCACATGCTGTCCGACAGATATGACATTGGTCAAAATGGCCCGTTCCAAAATACAGCGTCCATAATTCCCAAAGCCGATGATTACGATTGTATTTTCATGGCTGCACAGCGGCTTTGACCGCCAGTATTGTCTGGCACAGCAGTCATAGCTATGGAAAAACCGGATATTTCCGGAAAGGTGATCCTGCCCATTTGTTGTCCTGGCATAGACTTCAACAGGCAGCGTATGTAAATCAATGGCCCGGCTGTTGACACCGATATCATTTTCTTTCATCAGAAAAATCTTACATTTTGTACCGACGCCTTTTTTACATGCCACAATCCTGGCAGGGGAGACGTTCATAAACAGGCTGGGATAATCCGGAAATTCCATCTGATCATCCTTTTTCGTTCCAAAGATAATCACGGCCTGCGCGTCCTCCTTACAGATATTAGCAGCCAGCGTATTAGACTGCACGCCGTAATCCGCAAAATAATACCAGTTCTTATTCCGCTGAAAACCAAGCAGGAGCAGCGGAAGCCCTTCACTGGTAATAAAAGAGATCACGGCTCCAAACAATGTCATCATAATACCCGCAGACAATAAAAGAAATACCACTCCAACCGCTTGTCCCAATGGCGTTACCGGTATCAGGTCGCCGTAGCCGACGGTCGTCAGTGTGACAAGGGAATACCAGAATGCGTCGCCGAAAGATTGGATGGTGGCTCCTTTGTCTGCGTATTCGGACAGGCACAGGACCGTCAGCAGGGCGAGATAGATCAGGAGCAGTATGGCAGTTATGTATAGGTAGATTTTATTCCTTCTTTTCATTCGGGTCTGTCTCCTTGACATGGTACGATTCTTGCAGATTTGCAAATCTTTTTATAGTATAACGTTTTCGGGAGGGAAAGTCAATCGCTGGGTGAGAGGGAAGGGACTGGTTACTGTTCACACCTTGTTCAAGCACTTGCTGCTTGGGCAAGGCCAAAGAATGTGACCTGCCAAGCATCCAGCCCTTCGCCGAAGGCGAACTTTCCATGGGCTGGATGCCGTTACAGTTCGCAGCTGTCCTGCTTTTTGGACAGATGTGAACTGTAACAGGGGCTGGATTCCGGTGAGCCAAAAAATACAACACTTTGTCTGAACTATTACAAAATATGTTATAATTCAGATACACGGAGGAAGCTTGAATTTGCCCTATGTTGAATCCACAAATAACAGAATTGCGTAATAAATTGTAATTTTGTTTTGTAATCGGCACATGCAGGGCAGGTCTTTTAGAAAATTTTTAAGAAATATGTAAGACTTTCCCCCGCACTTTTGTAAGCATTATCCGTTAACATAAAAACAGGCAAAAGGAGAAAACAGTTATGAATCACGGACGTATACTGGTAGCAGATGATGACAGGGAAATTGTAAAGGCGATTGCGATCCTGCTGGAGCAGGAAGGCTATGAGGTCTTTCGCGCATACGATGGCATGCAGGCGCTGGAAGTGCTGGCGGAGCAGCAGATCCAGCTTGTGCTGATCGATGTGATGATGCCGAAGCTGGACGGGCTTTCGGCGGTTATGAAAATCCGGGAACGGCAGAATATCCCGATTATCGTACTGAGTGCAAAAAGCGAAGAAACAGATAAAGTGCTCGGGCTTTCCATCGGTGCGGATGATTATGTTGCGAAGCCTTATAATCCCGCAGAGCTGGCGGCGCGTGTCAAAAGCCAGCTGCGGCGCTATACGTCTCTTGGAGATATTCATGCCAGCCCGGCGGCCGGGGAGATCCGTAACGGCAGGCTTCGGTATTGTATGCAGGAGCACGTATTGTACGCAGACGGAGAGCCAGTGCGGCTGACAGCTACGGAGACAAAGATCATTGATCTTTTGATGCGCAATGCCGGAAGGATTTTCCCTGCAGAAGAAATTTACCGCCGTGTCTGGGAAGAAGAGAGCTTTGCTTCTGAGAATACGGTTATGGTGCATATCCGGCGTATCCGTGAGAAAATAGAGCTGAATCCGAAAGAGCCAGAATATTTAAAGGTGGTGTGGGGAATTGGATACAAAA
>CANOET010000323.1 GCA_947564835.1 uncultured Eubacterium sp.
AACGTCGCCGGAAGCCAGGCCCTTTCCCCCTCATCCGGCTGGTTTTCACAGGCTTACATGAAATGCCTGGCACGAATCATGCAAAGTGCAAATACAATTTCTGACTGAATGAAACACTAGTACTGCGTTGCGCAATGAACGGTGAATACAGCACAAGGCGGAGAAAGGAAGCGATGCGGCCTCATCCCTGACTGATGACGACGCAGTGCTGGCGCAAAAGGCAGATGCTGTATTTACCGTTCATTGCACAATGCAGTACCAGGTAAAGCCTGCCCACAGCCCGCAGAGTCGTCCTGTCAGCCACATCCCCTTGGCCCATCAAAATCTTTCGGATATCCCAATCATACAACACAATGTCAAGTCGTCCTGTCAGCCACATCCCTTGGCCAATCAAGATCTTTCGGTCAGCCAAAAAACGAAACACAATGTCAAGACTACTTCTTTTCCGCCTCATCCAGTTAACATATTCTTATCATGCACCCGCAGACGCCCCCATCTGCTTCACAATCAAAAGCTTATCACCGCGGCTGACATGTTCGCTGGAGAGCTGGTTCATCTGCATCACATCCGCAACAGTCGTATGGTGTTCTTTCGCAATATCCCACAGCCGATCCCCGGACTTCACAATATAGCCAGCAATCCCCGGCTGCTTTTCGTACTGCTCCAGGTCGACCGGCTGCTGGCTGATGCCTGTGATCAGCTGCTTTTGTTGTCCGCGGAAGACAATCGCATCCAGCCCGATCACAGCCTTGATGTCCGCCTGGCTGTTGTCCGCCAGAATTACCGTCAGCTGATCAATGCCTGCAGACAATTCAAAGGAATCTCCTGGCTGGATACCCTCTGCCTCGATTTGGCGGCTGAATGGAATTACGCCTTCTGCAATGCCGATCGGCATATCGTCGCTGGCTGTAATGTACAGCATGCGGACTTTTAAAATACCTTCTGTCTCTATGCCGTCCGGTACGATCCGGCTGTCTTCGATAAAAATCTCTCCGACACTGGCACACAGCTGTAAGATTTCCGCTGGCTGGTTTTCAATCTGGAACTGGTCTGCAACCTTGAATTTGGAATCGTTTTTGACCAGCAGGCTTTGCAGGCTGACAGGCTCGCGTTCGAGTACCAGTTCATCCTGCAGGGAATAAGCGTCTTCCAGTACCTGCAGGTTTTCTTCCCGCCAGACACGCAGATAAAAGTCCAGGGTACCTTCCAGCATCAGTACACGGTTTTCACCGTCTTCATCCTCGGCGGGGCTGACTTCCAGCTGCACCTGCAGGGGTACCAGCTTAAAGATTGTTTCCGGGTCACATTCGCTGCATGCAATGCGTTCGTGCAGCGCGACGGTTGTCTCCATGCACTGGACCTGCTTTTCATCTTCTTCGCCTTTATACAGGATGTTGACTAAAAGCTCGCCGGTAAGCTCAATTTCACCGGAACGGATCCGGCTGTCCAGGCCGCGCAGCTGTACGCTCTGCCATAAGAGCTTATGGATATTCGGGCGGTTGGACGGCAATAAGATCTCGCTGTGAATCCTGCAGATGTCTTTTTTCTGAGTCAGCAGCTGCAGCATTTTCTGCTGCTGGAACAGCGTCTGTATGGAGTTGTTCTCTATCCCGGTCGGCAGTTCGATCTGCTGTTCCATCTGGTCAACGGCATGGAGTTCTAACAGCGCACGGACATTCAGTTTGCGTGAATTAATCATACCCAGTGTCAGGTCATCCATCGAGCAGTGCATCACGAGCTGATCTGTTTCTTGAACCCCGTCCATATGTATGGTCTCGGTAAACGGTACATCACCCTGCAGGCTGCAGATACTGCCTGATTCCGTACATTTATACAATGCCTGGAACAGCAGGAGGCCGTCAATGACGATCTGGTCAGGCTCCACCCTTGTCTCCTGGATACGCGCAGTGCCCTTGCGGTCGATCAGTTTGATCATATCCGGTTCATAATCCGGCAGGTTAAAGTCGTTTTCCACCGTAATCTGAATAGATGCCCGTCCCCTCTCCTGATTAGTCTGTAACAGCTTTTTTATAAAATCCAAGAAAAAATCCTCCGATACTGAATAGTTTATATATCCTATTCAGTACCCGAGGATTTTATGAATCTGATTCCCGTTTAACATAATTTCATCCGGATGTCCCTGGTAATAATATCTGAATAACTAAAAGACAGCAGCTGCGGAGGATTTTTCTCGTCCTCATCGTCCACCAGGATCGTGAATACACTTGGATAGGCCCCCTGTATCACACCACACTGAATGTCCACCTTATTCCTGCCCCTGTCAAGCTGAATCATTACCTTGCTTCCGCATTGCTGATGCACCGAAGCACGTACTTTATCAATATCTGTCCGCTGCATATCTTTTCGTCCTCCTCTTATTGCAGTTTACAGCATTCCGGTCCGAAACACTAAACTCAGTATAGCACTCTGTTTTGGAAAAGTCAATGTGTTTCCCTTATTCAAATACTATATTTTGTTTGTACTTTTTCGTTTTGACCACTATATATGGATAACTGGGCTTTTTTGGCGGGTCTGAGCCATTTTGGGGGCCGAGCAGTTCTGTGTCAAAATATAGTGCATTTTCGGTCAGAAACAGGTCCCGGACCACGATACTGTAGCCCCCTGTTTCCTGTTCGCCGTAACCATGGACGAGGTACAAATCCTGGTCCGTTTCAAAAGATAGTTTAAATTCAGCTTCTTTTTTCTGTTCAATGGTTTCCGCTAACTTTTCCGGAATATCCCTGGTTTCTAAAATCGTGTAATCAACATCTTTCACCTTTTCCGGCTTCTGCTTGGCTGCCGTACATCCAGATAACAGCGCCAGCGCCAGGGCGGCTGCGGTTACGGACAGCAAAGCAATGCCGGGGGAGGCTCCAAAGAAACGGTTCCGTGCCATACGGAATCTGATGCGTGGAGTTATATTCATATTTTATGACTGCCGCGGTTTTCTTGTTTCTATATGTATGCGGAGGACTTATCCACAATGTCTGCTGTCTGTAAAATAAAAAGTGTAAAGCATATTGGCAATGCAATAGGCTTTACACCCGCTGGCTGGTTATGTTATTCGGGTTTATTTTTGAGGATATTCATTGCTTCATCCTCAGACGGTCTATGAGTTTCGATAAATACGATAAACTCATTTATTTTATTCGCGTCCCAGCCTTCCTGTGTCAATTTAAGAATAATGTTTGTTGTTTCTTTTGCTGTCATTTCTGCTGCATCCATAGTACTCACCGCCTTTGTGGTTGATGCAATCTTGAGTGGTGCCGTTGTTTCTTGATACCGTCATTATAATGTATGTGGGCAGCAGTGTAAAGGGTTATTGGATCAATGATTTGAAAGAGCAAAACCAGATGAGTGAGAAACGTTAGAACGGTAACCAATATGGGGTGGGACGATTGCTATGCCCTACATTTTGGTGAAAAATGGAGAGTTTATAATTGGAGAAATAAATTGGTAGATTGGAGAGGAAATACAGGGTATGTTCTGCTTGCAGTGATTATAGAAAAAACGATAGGAATGCATTTTGACAGATATCTAAACTGGATAAACTAGTACTTCGTTGTGCAATTAACGGTGAATACAGTAACTGCCTTTTGCGCCAACACTGCGTTGTCGTCAGTCAACGATGGGGCCACGTCGCTTCCTTCCTCCGCCTTGCGCTGACACAAAATTCAGGAACTGTATTTATCGTTAATGGCACAACGAAGTACTAGCTCTTTCTTTCTCTTCGGGACAAATCTCCAGAATACTCCATATATTTTCAGGATCATTTCTTTTATATATAATGCTGCAAAATATTCCGCTGTATCTTCCCAAAATTCTCCTTCTCTGGCAGGTGTAACCATTTCTTGATATCTCCTTCTATAATATCAGGAATAAAAAAAGATAGCTTTCCTTTCCTATGTTTTGATAAAGGTAACTTTACCTGCTTACCAAGCTTATTGCTCCCTCCTGTAACAGCAGGAAAAAGATCCAATGCCAGATAGCTTTCTTCTACCCGATTTCTATACCCTCGTGAAATCTTATCTATTATTTTATATCCCAAATCTTTTGTAACACGACTTTACAACTTTTATAGATGATACCCTTGCTGCCGAATTAACTGTTTT
>CANOET010000324.1 GCA_947564835.1 uncultured Eubacterium sp.
CGGACGGTGCCACTATGTAAATGCAGAATGCCTAGGGATTCTTAACATTCCGGAATAGGAGCCGGAAGCCAGGCCATTTCCCCCTCACCCGGCGTCTGCATAGCCAATACCCCCCCCCCGCCACCCACTGCCTATAAACAATACACCCCATCTGAACGGAAAGAAAGGATACCCCTCATATGAAAGCATTTCAACTAACCGAAAAAAAGGAATTTATGAACCTCCTGCTGCGCAGTGAAACCTTCGACAACTTCCTCCTGTCAGAAGCCTCCATCCACGCAGCCGTCAGCTATGAGATTGACGGACGCCTGAACGGATCCTTCTTTTCCAGCGAAGAATTAGACGATCAGCAGCTGACCGGCCTTACACATATGCCATACGGCAGGCTGCGCCCGGTATTTTTTGAGCTGATCAAAGGACGTACCACGCCGTCTTACTTTAAATTTGTATTGATGCTGTCCCCTTCCAACCTGCAGAATACCATACTGGCATCCGGAACCGCGATCGCAAAGGCGGATATCCTTGCCGCGTATCTGAATATCCTATACCAGAACGGACAGCTGATGCTTACGACTGGTGTCTCCTACCGCATCTTTATTCCGGATAAAAGTTTTGAAAAAGAATGGGAAAAGTTTACAATTAATTTTCTAAAACGAAATAGCGTCGTTTTTTCGGAAATTTGACCATTTTTGCGCTTTACAATTCTTTTTGCGTATGCTATCCTATCCGTAGGCTGAAAACAGCTGAAAGTAGTAACAATTGGCAAGCTGGAAACAGCTAATATGATTTGGAGGTACTGTCATGAACAAGGGTACAGTAAAATGGTTTAACAATCAGAAAGGTTACGGTTTCATTACAGATGAAGAAGGCAAAGATGTATTCGTACACTTTTCCGGCCTGAACATGGAAGGCTTTAAGTCTTTGGAAGAAGGCGCTTCTGTAGAATTTGAAGTAACTGATGGTGCAAAAGGACCACAGGCTACCAATGTAACTGTAATTAAATAGTTAAACGGAAAAATGTGCATTAATCAATATACGGTTTTCAAATGTACATTATGATGTGATATAGCTCTTTTTAAATTATACATGCATATTTGACATACAGAATTTGATTATTTCACAGCAAAAAATCTGCCGATGGCAGATTTTTTGTTTACAGAAAAAAATTGTACAACGTTACCTCAGGCTGCCTTATTATAATCGACAATTGCAACTTCTGTTAACATCGTTTTTAATTTTTCCAAAATCTCTTCAATTTTTTGCAGAGTCACACCATTTAAAAACTCTTCCCCACATTGTGTACATTTCGTACAAGGTACATTTTTAATAATCAGAAAACATCCGTTGCATTCTGTCATATATGTTGTGACAGAATTTTCCATATTCCCTTTGCAAAGAAAACAAGTCATTACTTCTCCCCCTTTCTTGTCTTAAGATCATATTCCCACTTTTCCAAATCCGGCTCGTATGCAGTAACGATCCAAATAGTCTTTCCATTGCTTCCTACTACCACATGTATTCGTTTTTCCCCTTTTGAACGTCCAAGAATCAAGCAGCTTGGATATGGATAATCATTTGGATATTGTTCTATGATCTCACCATTCTAAATACATTCCATTACATCACTTATTTTTATCTGACGCTGCTCTAATCGTTTCGCTGCATGTAAAGTAATCTCAATATTACCCGGTACACATATTTTACGCAAATCATCTATTTTCCATTCTTCCAAACAATACAACTCCTTCTACAACATATTTTTCTTAAAAAACAGGGAGCATATACGATTCAGTCATATGCTCCCTGTTTCCTTTCTTATTTGTAATTTACAATTTTGCCAAAATCAGCCTTTAAGCTTGCGCCGCCGACAAGGCCGCCGTCGATATCCGGTTTGCCGAATAATTCCGCCGCATTGCCTGCATTTACGGAGCCGCCGTACTGGATGCGTACAGCGTCTGCGGTTGCCTGGTCATACATTTCAGCGATGCATGCGCGGATTGCGCCGCATACTTCCTGTGCCTGGTCAGAAGTAGCTGTCTTGCCTGTTCCGATCGCCCAGATCGGCTCATAAGCGATGACAAGGGAAGCTACCTGCTGTGCGGTGACGTCTTTCAGATCGGACTTGATCTGTGTACGGATCCAATCCAGCGTAATGCCCATTTCCCTCTGCTCTAAGGTCTCCCCGCAGCAAAGGATCGGCGTCAGGTTATGTTCCAGCGCTTTTTTTACTTTTTTATTTAACATCTCGTCGCATTCTTTAAAATAGTCACGTCTTTCGGAATGTCCGATAATGACATATTTTACACCTGCGTCTACAAGCATTTCCGCGGAAATCTCGCCTGTATAAGCGCCTTTGTCTTCATAGTACATATTTTCTGCACCGACTGCTACATTGGTGCCTTTTACTGCTTCTGCAACCGGTACGATATCAATTGCAGGAACACAGTATACGACTTCTACATCCTCGCTTGCTACGAGCGGTTTTAATTCTTCGACTAATTTTACAGCCTGGCTTGGGGTCATGTTCATCTTCCAGTTGCCGGCTACAATTTTCTTTCTTGCCATGTTTGATTCCTCTCCTATTTGTCGTTTGCTGCTGCTACACCCGGCAGTTCTTTTCCTTCTAAAAATTCCAGGGAAGCGCCGCCGCCTGTGGAAATATGGGACATTTTATCGCCGAAGCCCAGTGTGTTCACAGCTGCCGCAGAATCGCCGCCGCCGATAATCGTTGTTGCGTCTGTCTCAGCCAGTGCTTTTGCAACTGCAATCGTGCCTTCTGCCAGTGTCGGGTTCTCAAATACGCCCATCGGTCCGTTCCAAACAACGGTCTTTGCGGATTTTACTGCTTCTGCAAATAATTCCTGTGTCTTTGGACCGATATCGCAGCCCTGCCTGTCTGCCGGCATTGCGGAGGAATCATAGATTTCAGTTTCTACTGCAGCGTCGATCGGGTTCGGGAACTCCTTGATCGTAACCGCGTCAACCGGAAGCAGCAGCTTCTTGCCAAGCTTGTCTGCCTTTGCGATCATTTCCTTGCAGTAATCTACTTTGGAATCATCCACAAGGGAAGTCCCAATCTCATTGCCCTGTGCTTTTAAGAAGGTGTAAGCCATGCCGCCGCCGATAATGAGCGTATCGCATTTTTCCAGTAAATTGTCGATCACGTTTAATTTATCTGCCACTTTCGCGCCGCCTAAAATAGCTACGAACGGACGTACCGGATTTTCAACTGCATTTCCTAAGAAATCAATCTCTTTCTGCATTAAATATCCGACAACTGCAGTATCCACAAGCTGTGCAACGCCTACGTTCGAGCAGTGTGCCCTGTGGGCTGTGCCGAATGCGTCATTGACAAATACATCACATAAAGAAGCCAGGTCTTTGCTGAATTCTTCGCCGTTTTTGGTCTCTTCCTTGCGGTAACGGGTATTTTCCAGTAAGATCACATCGCCGTCTTTCATTGCTTCTACGGCTGCCTTTGCATTCGGGCCTACCACCTCATTGTCAGCTGCAAATTTTACTTCCTGCCCTAATAACTCGGATAACCTCTTTGCAACCGGTGCAAGGGATAATTCCGGCTTCGGTTCTCCCTTCGGCTTGCCGAGGTGGGAGCATAAAATCACCTTTCCGCCGTCAGCGATCAGCTTTTTGATCGTCGGAAGCGCTGCTACGAGACGGTTTTCATCTGTGATTGCGCCTTCCTTTAACGGTACGTTAAAATCGCATCTGCAAAGAACCTTTTTGCCTGCTACATTGATGTCATCTACGGACTTTTTATTTAAACCCATGTTGTCTTTCCTCCAAACCTGTTTTTACATAACAGGGGCCCGGTCCTTAATGACCGGACCCCTTTGTTGAGTCTTACCATTTTAGCTGCAGCACTCCAAATGCTTGTCCTGCCGCGCCGCTTTCCATTGCTTATGCTAATTCTGAGAAATACTTGATTGTACGAACCATCTGAGAAGTATAAGAATTCTCATTGTCATACCAGGAAACTACCTGTACTTCGTACTGATCATCAGAAATCTTGCTGACCATAGTCTGTGTAGCATCAAACAG
>CANOET010000325.1 GCA_947564835.1 uncultured Eubacterium sp.
CAAATGTCCTTCCAAGGTGTGTCTCCCGGCGCATTCCCTGCCCACAGCCCGCAGAGTCGTCCGGTGAGCCACATAGGGCAATAGTTATGCTTGAAATAATCAAAAATTTTGCATATAATATCTGGTATCAATGAAGAAAGAAGGGGTTTATATGAGCGATAGAGAAAAAGTATATCAGCTTTTGGACATTGTGCCTGATTATAAAATAGGTTATGTTGTGGCTTATCTTCAGGGAATGACTGAAGGGGAAGACGCAAAACCAAACGCCGAAACATTAGCAGCAATGAAAGAATTAGAAGACGGCGGTGGTGAATGTTTTAATACACTTGATGAATTGTGGGCTAGTCTGGAGGAATAGTAATGTTAAAAGTAAAAGATTCTGGACAGTTCAAGAAAGATTATAAAAGGTGTGTCAAACGCGGTCTTAATATGAATTTACTAAAATCAGTTGTAGCTATATTAGTAATTCCGGAAACGTTACCTATAAAAAATCAGGATCATGATTTAAAAGGGAACTATAAAGGGTTTAAAGAATGTCATATTGCGCCGAACTGGTTATTGATTTACCGTTATAGTGATGAGTATTTGGAACTTTCTAGGACGGGCACGCATTCAGATTTATTTGATGAATAGTAAAAGGATTGAAATTATCAAGTATTCCAAATATTTTATGGTTACCAATCATGCTTTCATACATGATACATACCTCTTTTCTAAATAAAAGCACTTATAAAGCCATTTCCCCTCATCCAGCTGGTTTTCACCGGCTTTACATGAAACGCAGATTCAGGAGTTCGAAAGCCCGCAGAGTCGTCCGGTGAGCCACATAGCTGGTATCCAGGTCGCTACTGTTCACACCTTGTTCAAGCACTTGCTGCTTGGACAAGGCTAAAGAATGTGTCCTGCCTCCAGGTCAAGTTTTCCTGGCATTCATAATAATTTCAGTCTTGAAAACAGAGAACAATCTGGTATAATCAACATATAGCTTCAGATAGAGAATGAAAAAAGACAATCAGATTAAGGATAAAGAGAATAACAGAAAGATACAGAAACGGGATAATTGGATCATGCGCAAAGATCAGATCAGAAAACAATTGGAACAGGAAGCAGAAGCGGATTATCGAGAGTTTCAGGCAAAGCTGCTGCCAGGAGTTGCAAATATACTCGGCGTGCGTCTGCCCAAGCTGCGCGAAATCGCTAAACAGGCCGCAAAGCAGGATGCGAGGGAATATTTAGAACAGATGCGTGACGGATCGAATCATGTGTATTATGAAGAAAAAATGCTGTTCGGCCTGGTGCTCGGCTACGCAGAGATGGAGTTTGACGGGCGGCGGAATTGGCTGGATGTATTTGTTCCTGTGATTGATAACTGGAGTGTTTGTGACAGCTGCTGTGTGACTTATAAATGGATGCGCAGACAGCCGGATGACTGGTGGGAGTATGTACGGCATTGGGCATTGTCGGATACGGAATTTGGGATCCGTTTCGGGCTGGTCTCGATGCTGGACCATTTTGTGGATGAGGCGCATCTGGAACCGATATTTGCTGTATGCAGCCAGATCCGCCATCCGGGTTATTATGCAAAAATGGCGCAGGCGTGGCTGGTTTCCATGTGCTTTGTACAGTTTCCGGAACAGACGTACCAGTTTTTGCAGGAAGGGCGGATGGAGGATTTTACTCATAATAAATCGATTCAGAAGACTTGTGAATCTTACCGTGTGGCAAAAGAATGGAAAGCAAAGCTGCGCAGCCTTCGAAAAAGCTGACGTCCCGGCATATCCGGTTTTTGGCCAGACGGAGCGTAACTTTTTGAGGCCGGCATGCACAGAAAATTGGTGGTGGAATAAATGGTAGATAAAATTAATGGAAACAGCAGTTATGATTTTCCCGGAAGTCAGAAACGGAAAAATCCGGCGCTAAAGGCTTATGAAAATACGCCTGGTTCTAAAGATGCAGCGGGAAAAAGGGCAGCGGGCATTGCTGGGAAAAATAGTCCGGATGCTTATAACCGCAAGGAATCCGGAGTAATCCTGGATCTTTCGGGGAAAGCTGCCGGCAAACAGAACAGCCATACTGCCGGCGGCAAAAAAGACGCTTCCTGGAAAGTTGCCCTGCGCAAGCTTGTTGCCCCGGTTGTCCGGTGGCTGAAAGATTTCTGGAACTCAGACAGCCCCGCAGACACAAAAGCAAGGATGTCTGTTGATAGACAGGAAGGAGCAAAAAGTGCCGGACTGTCTGAATCCATGCAGCCGGACAGTGATCTGGAATCTATGCAGCCGGACAGTGATCTGGAATCTATGCAGCTGAATAGTGATCTGGAATCTATACAGCCGGACAGTAATTTGGAACCTATGCAGCCAGACAGTGATCTGGAACCTATGCAGCCAGACAGTGATCTGGAACCTATACAGCTGGACAATGATCTGGAACCTATGCAGCCGGACATGGATTTAGAAACGCTGCAGCAGATCTCAGATAGATCCGTGCGGCCTGCGGAATCCATACAGGAGACGGAAGCGCTGCGTGAACAGCAGTTAAAGGCGCTTGCAGACCGGGCAGTAAAATCCGGCGATTTACGTCAGATCGAACAGTTTCTGACACAAAACGGCGTAAAACGCCTGGCGCATAATTCAGACCTGCTGACTTATTATGACCGCCGCGGGAAGTTCGTGGAGTTGGATGAGACAGAAAAACACCGTGTATTGTTTGGGGATAAAAACGTGCTGAAATTATAGAACAAGATGAAGAAAAGGAGTTTTGGCAGATGATCGGAATAGAAGAGGAAACACAGATGTATGCAGCGGGCTTCGGTGGAAAAGGAAAATGCCACAGGAGCCGGCTGCTGTTGCTGCTGGCATTCTGCACGGCTTTAGGGACAGCGGCATTGGACCCAAGCGGCGCGCCGGGTCTCGTATTTGCGGCAGACCAAGACGGAATCCCGGAAGATGCGGTGCTGATACCGGATATTTCGGACCGATGGGCGCAGGATGTGACTTATTCCGTTATGGAACGGGAAGACGGTGCTTTGCAGATTGTGGACAGCAACGGCATTTTTGTATATGACATGCTCGTGGTCTTAGTAGGCGGCAGGCTGTGCTACGCAGATGAAAACGGTTTGGTGGCTGTCAGCCGCATCATAGAATACGAAGGGAAAAAATATTATGCCAAGGCGGACGGCTCAGTTGCGGTCAATGAATTTTGCACGCTGAAAAACGGAGATACCATCTTCGCAACCGCAGACGGTTCCCTTGCGGCAGGCCGGTCACTGAGCAAAAACGGCAGCAGATATTATATCCAGGCAGACGGTACAGTTGCCAAAGACGGTTTTTACAAGACGGCAAAAGGCAGCCAGGTATACGCAATGGCGGACGGAGAACTGATTACCGGCAAAAGCTTCCGGGTAAACGGGCAGCAGTATTATGCAAAATTATCCGGTGCAATTGCCAAAAACAGTTTCTGCACGACAGAAAGAGGCAGCAAAATCTATGCCGACCCTTTCGGAATCGTAGTGACAAACCGGAAATTTTCTGTAAACGGACGGCTGTACTATGCAAAGAAATCCGGGGCGCTGATCCGGAATGGGTTTTATACAATTTCTCCTGGAAAAAAAGTGTATGCGAAAGATTCCGGGGAATTGATGGCGGATGAAGTATTTACAGCGAACGGGAAACGGTTTTATGCGGATGAGGATGGGTATGTGGTAAGCAGGCAGTGGGTGACTGTTGGGAAATTCAGGTATTATTGCGGGGCAGGCGGCAGAATTACAAAAGTTGAGAGCATATAAGCGATGAATTTCACCTCCGCTAAAAACACCCCTCGGATGTCCTTCCAGTCCTATGCCGCCGGTCCCCAGCTCCTTTCCGCTGACCCGGACACTGTTTGCTGGCCTGCATTAAATGGCCCGAATATACCTTATTGTCTGGCGGCAGATGATACAGATAACCATTAGCCATCGTAAAGCTTGCCATTAACCAGACTCTGCGGGCTGCGGCTGGGGACTTGCCGGGGAGACACACCCTGGAAGGACGTTGAAGGGGCGCTTTTAGCG
>CANOET010000326.1 GCA_947564835.1 uncultured Eubacterium sp.
GGTTAGCCACATCCCCTGGCCAATCAAGATCTTTCGCAGCATCAATATAAATCTTAGTTTTTCAGAAAAACATCTTTGAAATCCATATATTTTCCAAACCCTGCTTATGTTATCCTCCTGTTAATGACTGTTCCATATCGAAAAATCTGACAAAACGACAGCAGACAGGAGTTATGAAAATGACAACACCAATCATAGAAGTGCAAAATCTGAGAAAAGAATACAAAATCGCCCGGAAAGGCTCCGGTATCCGGGCAAGCTTGAAATATCTGGTAAAACCGGAATATGATAACATCGAAGCGGTAAAAGGGATTTCGTTTCAGGTCAGCCGCGGGGAAAGTGTCGCGCTTTTAGGCGCTAACGGCGCAGGTAAATCGACAACGATCAAAATGCTTACAGGCATTATGAGGCCAGACGGAGGCTCGGTTTGTATTATGGGGCTGGATCCGTTTCGCAGGCGAATGGAAAACGTCAGGAAGATAGGGGTGGTTTTCGGGCAGAAGACACAGCTATGGTGGGATATCCCGGTGGCGGAGTCCTTTTATCTGCTGAAAAATATTTATGAAATCCCCGATGCGCAGTATGCCAGGAACATGGAATTGTTTCAGGGCCTTTTGGGGCTGGATGCTTTCCTCGGGCAGCCGGCCAGAAAATTATCCCTTGGACAGCGGGTAAGGGCGGATCTGGCTGCGGCTTTGCTGCATGAGCCGCCGCTCTTATTTCTGGATGAACCGACGATTGGGATTGATGTGGCAGCGAAGCAGAAAATTTATGCGTTTCTAAAGGAAATCAATCAAAAGCAGCATACAACTTTTCTGCTGACCAGCCATGATATGAAGGATCTAAAGACTCTTTGCAGCCGCCTGATGATTCTGGATCAGGGAAAGATCGTGTTTGATGGTTCTATGGAAGCATTGTTTGAAACATATCCCGGGAAAGAGGATTTGGAGGATATTATAATAGAAGTTTTTCATACGCACGGAAAAAGACGGGAACATGGAGCACAGGGACAGCAGCCGGAGGAAGCTGCAAGGCAGGCATAGAACGGGGGATGGATATGAAAAAATATGCTGCATATATGAGATGCGGTTTTTTGGATGGATGTGCTTACAGAGGCGCATTTGTTACCGGAATGCTGGCAAATTTTATACAGGTTATCGTTTTTTATTATGTGTGGAAAAGCATTTTTATTTATGAAAAGACCGTAAACGGATATACCTGGCAGATGATGCAGCAGTATGTATTTGCCGCGTTTTTGTGCAACAGTGTATTTTCCATGGGATTTGAAATGAGTACCGCGGAGCGCATTGTAAAAGGTGATATCATCCTGGACCTGCTAAAACCGGTCTCTTACCGGGGGATGCTGTTTTTTCGGATGCTTGGGACCGCCGGAATGGAATTTGCGGTAACATTTGTATTGACGGCGGGCTGTTATTTGGCTGTCAATGGGGTGCAGTATCTGGACGGTGTGCGTTTTTTTCTTTTTCTGACAGCCCTGTTTCTGGGAATGGGCGTAAAATTCAGTATCCAGTATTTATTTTCTTTGCTGTGTTTTTACACGGATAATTCTTATGGAGTGACAAAAGCAAGAGAAGTTCTGACCGGATTTTTTTCCGGTGCGTTCCTTCCGTTAGCGATGTTTCCTGGTATTTTCAAAGATCTTGTTGCTTATCTTCCATTCCGCGCAGTCGTGGACATACCGTGCAGTATTCTGGTCAGGGCGCTGCCGGCAGAAGACTGCATCAGGCAGCTTTTGCTGCAGTCAGCCTGGATTGCGGTTCTTTGGCTGTTTACAGGTATTGTGGGGAAAAGGGCTTTTGGCATTATTTCCATGTATGGCGGGTGAGAGGGGGTTTTTATTATGGCAAAGCTTCGGACATATGGCAGGATGTATTTGTTATTCCAGCTGGAAAATATCCGGTCGCTGGCTCAATACCGCACGGACTTTTTTCTGATGATTTTTTTCACAGCGTTTTCCCAGGCTTGCAGTCTGGGGCTGATTGGCATCATTTACAGTAACGTCCGTCAGGTAGGGGGATGGACGATGTGGGAAATTTTCCTGCTTTATGGATTTTTGCTTTTTTCGGAAGGGTGCATCAATTTCTTTTTTCAGGGCGCATGGAAAATCACAAATATGATCCATATGGCAGACCTTGACCGCTTTTTATTAAGGCCGCTGCCCGTCGGACTGCAGCTTTTGACTGCTAAAATTGACTTTGACGGATTAAATAAGATGACGCTTGCAGCTGCGGTGCTTTTTTTGGGGTTTTATCAATGCAGCGTAAGGTGGGATGCGGGAAAAGTGGGCCTGTGTTTCCTTTTTTTACTGGAAGCGTGTGTGATACGGGTGTGTATGGTCTGGATTGCAAGCTGTTTCTCTTTTTGGATGGAAGGGAAGAAGAACAGCCTGAATTTTTTTATGATTTCGTTAGGAGAAATGGCAAAATATCCCCTTTGTATTTATCCGCCTCTTTTGCAGGGTATTTTTGGATATTTGATCCCGTACGCTTTTGTCAGTTATTATCCGATTGGGTATTTGCTGGGGAAGGAAGGGACAACGGCGGGGGTTGTCATTATGCCGGGTATTTGTGCGGGGATGCTGTTTTTGTCATGGATCATTTTGAGATATGGGTTAAAGCATTATGAAAGTTGTAATTATTAGGCGCTTAGAAACAATTTTTTGCAAAAATGGAGTTCCGTCTTTGCCGCTTTTCTTTTTCGGAAAGTTTTGATGGAAAGGCTCAATTTTTTTGAAAAACCCCGTTGACCTTTCCCTTACAGTAAGGTTTATACTCTATAGGAACAAGGAGGATTTCTATGTTATCCATCGGAGAATTTTCAAATATATGCAAGGTATCGGCAAAGACCCATCACAGGCCGAAAATGAACAGGATTATATTACGGAAGTTTATTATCCTGTGAAAAAAATAGTATCAAAGTGATAAATGGAAACTAATTTTGGAGAAAAAAATGAAGCAGGAACAGATCGCAAGGCTGGAAAATATCATTCATAAGGATTATTCCAATATGGCAGGCATGGCCGTATTCAAAAATGGGAAATCCGTTTATGAAAATTATTATAACGGTTATACGAAAGATAGCCGTGTTCATATTTTTTCGGTAACAAAAAGCATTATTTCTATATTGCTTGGAATTGCCCTGGACAAGGGCTATATAGACAGCATTGAGCAAAAGGTATTACAGTTCTATCCGGAATATACGGTCAAAAGGGGCGAAAAAACGATCCAGGACATCACAATCAGAGATATGCTTACAATGACCGTTCCTTATAAATTTATGTTCCGGCCGTATCAAAAATATTTCACAAGTATGGATTGGGTAAAATTTTCGCTGGACAAGTTAGGCGGCAAAGGGCATATCGGAAAGTTTAGATATGCTCCGGTTATTGGCCCTGATATTCTATCGGGTATCCTTGTAAAAGTAACAGGACAATCGGTGTTGAATTTTGCAAAAGAAAATCTGTTTGCCCCATTGGGCATTACCGTTGAAAAGAGTATTGTGTTTCATAGCAAGGAAGAACAGATAGCTTTTTCTACAGCAGCCGATATAAGCGGCTGGGCTGCAAGCCCGACAGGTGTAAATACGGCGGGCTGGGGACTTACACTTTCGCTCGTGGATATGGCTAAAATCGGGCAGTTATTTCTGAATAAGGGTATCTGGAATGGAGAACGCTTGATATCCGAACGATGGGTTGCAGAAAGCACATCGGAACAGAGCCGGTGGAAACGGCGTAATCTGCCATACGGTTATTTGTGGTGGGTTAACGGGCGGGATAACGGATATGCAGCAATGGGTGACGGAGGGAATATTATTTATGTTAGCCCGGAAAAGAATATGGTCGTTGCTATTACCTCTTTTTTTCGGCCGAGAGCAAAGGACAGGATTGCGTTTATCAAAAACTATGTTGAGCCAATTTAATGCCTAACCTGGATGAACCAGAAGAGAAACACTTTTGACATTGTGTTGCGTTTTTTGGCTTCCCGATAGATCTTGATTG
>CANOET010000327.1 GCA_947564835.1 uncultured Eubacterium sp.
CGAACGTCCTTCCAAGGTGTACCTCCCGGCGCGTCCCCTGGCCACAACCCGCAGAGTCTGGTTATTGGCGGGCTTTACAACACCTGAGAGTCTGGTTATTGGCAGGCTTTCAACGCCTGAATTTATATTTCGTGTAAGCTTGTGAAAACCAGGCCCTTTCCCCCTCATCCGGCTGGTTTTCATCCACTTTACATGAAACCGATCATTCAGGTATTGTATGCCTGCCATAATCAGACTCCCTGAAAGCCTAAAGATGTAAGGATATTTTTTTGGCCGCGGTCTTTCACTTGTCAGTACAGACGCCTTTTCAGACTATTTTACAAAAAAGTGTTGCATTCTTCCAACCATCCACAGATCAGCCAGCATGCAGTCTGAAGGAACACTTTCCAGACTTCATCCACGCATTTGTCGAACATCGCAGGGTTTTCCAAAAAATTCAATTTTATTTTTTCAAATTCAGATATTTCATTTTCCGTAAAATATTGTATACTATTTCTCATAGGGACACCTTATTTATGCGGTTGTTTTTGGGTCAATTACATTATTGCATAAAAAACGGGTGTTCCCTATTATTTTTTTGAAAGATTCCCCAAGTAAAGTTACACTATCCTTTCTTTACTGTTAACCGCCCGTTCCCCCATAGATGTTGGCAGGACTGACTGTACGTAAAGCCTGTGAGAACCAGCCTGGTGATGACTTTCACTGCCTTACATGAAACGTAAATTCAGGTGTTGTAAAGCCTGCCACATCCCGCAGAGTCGTCCGGAATTATAGAAGAAATAGAAAAGGAGAAACCAAAATGCTTGCATCCCTAACAAACGCAGACTTAAGCATCCTGCTGTACATCCAGGATTCCATCCGCACCCCCTGGCTGACACCCATTGTTGTATTTATTACGAGCCTTGGAAATGCCGGGATCTTTTGGATTGCCGTTTCGCTTCTGCTGCTGATCCCGCAAAAGACAAGGCGGATTGGCTGTATGAGTCTTGCCGCTCTGTTTGCTTCTTTGCTGATCAACAATCTGCTGCTGAAAAATCTGGTCAGGCGTATCCGTCCGTATGATCTGTGCAGTGTCCTGCATCCGCTGGTGGCAAAGCCGGTTGATTTTTCTTTTCCTTCCGGCCATACGGGCAGTTCGTTTGCTGCCGCGGTTGTGCTGTACCGCCAGCTTCCGAAAAAAGCCGGAATACCTTTGCTGGTTCTTGCGGTGCTGATCGGATTGTCCAGGCTGTATGTGGGCGTTCATTATCCGAGTGATGTGTTTGCGGGAATGCTGACCGGGATGGGCGCTGGATATCTGGCTGAGCGGATTGTGCTGAAATATGGTGCCCGGGATTCGGCAGAGTGACGAATAATCAGGCTTTTTTCTCGAAAAATAGGTCAAAATTTAAAAATAGGATTGCAACCAAAGTGAAATCGTTGTAAAATATACCCATGTGGACAAAATAAAAGAAGGGAGAAAATGAAAATGACTGAGTTTTCAGGAAAGTCAGTGTATAAGGGCATTACGATCGGTAAGGTCCTGGTATTGAAGAATAAGGATTTTCAGATTAAGCGTACAAAGGTCGGGGATGCCGAAGCGGAAATCGGAAGGGTCAATGATGCAAAAGACCAGGCAAAAGCGCAGCTTCAGGCTTTGTATGACAAAGCGGTAAAGGAAGTCGGGGAAGCGAGTGCGGCTATTTTTGAAGTTCATCAGATGATGCTGGATGATGATGATTATCTGGATTCTATTTATAATATGATCCATACGGAGATGGTTAATGCAGAGTATGCGGTAGCAGTTACCGGGGATAATTTTGCGGAAATGTTTGCGAATATGGATGATGACTATATGAAAGCCAGGTCGGCGGATGTCAAAGATATTTCCGAACGCCTGGTGCGCAACCTTTCCGGCGAAGGCGATGCGGACTTAAGCTCGATGGAGCCTTCGATTATTGTGGCAGATGATCTGAGTCCGAGTGAGACGGTGCAGATGGATAAGGAGAAAATCCTTGGTTTTGTAACGGTGCATGGCTCAACCAATTCGCATACAGCCATTTTGGCCCGTATGATGAATATTCCGGCGCTGATCGGCGTGCCGATGGATCTGGAACAAATACATACCGGCATGGAAGCTGTCGTAGACGGGTTTGAGAGCAAAGTCATTTTTGAACCGGACGAGGAAGTGCGCACTGCAGTGGAAGGGCGTATCAAAGAAGAGCAGGAAAAAGCGCACATGCTGCAGACGTTAAAAGGCAAAGAGAATGTGACGCTTGACGGAAAGAAAGTGAACATTTATGCCAATATCGGCAGTGTCGGCGATGTCGGCTACGTGCTGGAAAATGACGCAGGCGGGATCGGGCTGTTCCGCAGCGAATTTTTATATCTCGGAAGATCGGATTTCCCTACCGAAGAAGAGCAGTTCCAGGCTTACCGCCAGGTATTGCAGACCATGGCCGGCAAGAAGGTCATTATCCGTACGCTGGATATCGGCGCGGATAAGCAGGTGGATTATTTTAACCTCGGCAAAGAAGACAATCCTGCCATGGGATACCGTGCGATCAGGATCTGCCTAAAACAGCCGGATATATTTAAGACACAGATCCGTGCGCTGCTGCGTGCGGCAGTATTCGGCAATCTTTCGATTATGTATCCGATGATTATTGCCGTAGAAGAAGTGAAAAAGATCTATGAAATTGTGGAAGAAGTACGCCAGGAGCTGGAAGCGAAAGGGATTCCGTATAAAATGCCGGAGCAGGGCATTATGATCGAGACACCGGCAGCTGTCATGGTCAGCGAAGAACTCGCGCAGCTGGTAGACTTTTTCAGCATCGGCACGAACGACCTGACCCAGTATACACTGGCGATCGACAGGCAGAATGCAAAGCTGGATGATTTCTATAACCCGCATCATACAGCGATCCTGCGCATGATCAAAATGGTAACTGACAGCGCGCATAAATACGGCAAATGGGCAGGCATTTGCGGGGAATTGGGCGCAGATTTAGAGCTGACCGAAGAATTTATGAAGATGGGGCTGGATGAACTGTCCGTAGCGCCGTCCATGGTATTGAAGCTGCGCAAGGCAGTACGCGAAATGCGGGTAACGCCGGAAGCGTAACAGATGCATTCCAGACCCGAAAAAGGAAATGGAGGAGACATGCTTTTAGAAAATAAAGTAGCAGTAGTCACCGGAGGAAGCCGTGGCATCGGCTATGCGATCGTGGAAGGATTCCTCGCAGAGGGGGCAGCCGTCGTTTTGTGCGCCAGCCGGGAAGAGACGGCGCAAAAAGCGGTTGCAAAGCTGAAAGAAGCAGATGCAGACGCGAAAGTAGAAGGCATTTGGCCGGATCTGTCCGATTATGCAAAGGTAAAGGAAGCGTTTGACCGGATTGCGGAGACTTACGGGCATATTGACATTTTAGTAAACAATGCCGGGGTATCGGAAAGCACACCGTTTGCGAAGTATACGCAGGAGCTGATGGATAAAGTGCTGGACCTGAATATCAAAGGTGTATACAATTGCTCCAGGGCGGTGACGGATTATATGGAGGCGCAAAAAAGCGGCGTCATTATCAATACATCGTCGATGGTCAGCATTTACGGGCAGCCAGCCGGAATTGCATATCCGACCTCTAAGTTTGCGGTGAACGGATTTACGCTGTCGCTTGCAAGGGAGCTGGGGCCGAAGGGAATCCGCGTGAACGCGGTCGCACCAGGCATTACGAATACAGATATGATGCAGGCTGTTCCGAAAGCGGTGATTGAGCCGATGATTGCGCAGATTCCGCTGCGCAGGATGGGAGAGCCGGAAGATATCGCGAATGCGGTGGTGTTTTTGGCATCGGATAAGGCGTCTTATATTACGGGCGTTGTGCTGAGTGTGGATGGGTTGGCGAGAAGTTAAAGATAAAGAGAAACGCTTTTGATATTGTGTTGTGTTTTTTTGTTGGCTATGCGGACGCCGGATGAGGGGGAAAGGGCCTGGCTTCCGGCTCCTATTC
>CANOET010000328.1 GCA_947564835.1 uncultured Eubacterium sp.
AAGCGCCCCTCAAACGTCCTTCCAAGGTGTGTCTCCCGGCGCGTCCCTGGTCCACCGCCCGCAGAGTCGTCCGGTTAGCCACATCCCCCCCCGGGCTAACCAGAATCTTTCGGGAAGCCAAAAAACGCATCACACTGTCAATTCTGTTGCCGCCACCTCAATTTTTCCATTTATCGCAAGAAGCCGAAGCCATTTCTAAGCCCCCGCATGAATATCTGCCCGCCACCCCTGCTTTTAGTTGCACTCAGCCCCAAAAGAGGTTATAATGTACGCGTAGGCTGCCGCCCACATCCGCCAGACACCCGGCAACTGCCAGCCCGGCGGCCCGGCAGCCTGCAGCAAACAGGCAGGATTTCAAAAAAAGCCGATTTTAACAAACAGGGGGATTATGACACCGTGTTCGGAAAAAAACAGGAATTAACAAGAGATTTAGAGGAAAAACTAAATATGACCCAGTTCCAGATGGAACATATGCAAATCCAGCTTGGCAGCGTGCAGGATTTTACCCAGCAGATGCTGCCGCACTTTGAGGCACAGATCTCGGCCCAGAGCGAAATGGACAAACAGCTGACGAAAGTAGTCAACCAAGCCTACGAGACGCTCGAAGAAGCCGCTGAAAGTATGAAAGTGCTGGAGCAGCTTGCGATGGAGCTTACGAGCATGCGCGGGCAGATGGAAGATGAGGAGCAGGACAAGCGCCGGCTGCAGGAGGTCGCCGGAAAGCAGATCGAGCAAATGGCGGTTATCGTGGAGGAAAATAAGAACAGTGCAGAGCCGGTTACAGCGCTGCAGGAAGCAAAGATTGCACTGCATAATGATGCACAGTCCATGCGGATTGAAACAGACCATATGCTGGATTATGCCAAGCAGATGACGGTATCTTCTTTAAACTGTGCCATTGAAGCCGGGCGTATGGGAGATGCGGGCAAAAACTTTGTAGAAGCCTGCGAAGATGTCCGTATGCTTTCCAGCGCTTATGAGCGGGCGGCCCAGGCAGTCAGCAGGCAGCTGGATACCATCGAAAAGCGTATCCGCCTGATGGATACCCAGACTGCAGCGCTTTTAAAATCCAATAAGGATACGAACGCTTCCATATCGCGCCTTTCAAAAAATATCACGCAGCAGGATGATATCTGCACCCGGGCGGCGGAGAGGCACTATTTGGAGAAGGCCGCGGCGATTTCGGAATATATCAAACGGATTTCGCAGAACAGCCACCAGATCGATGCCCTGCAGCATCAGACGCTTTCGGATATTGAAGAAATCGGGACAAGTTTTATGAGCGAACAGGAGGCGCGCAAGGGGCTGGAACAGATCGTGGACCAGCTGATCGGGAATATGCGCGGCTGACAACGGAAAGGATAGGTGCAAAGCCTGATGGATAATGAAAAGATCACAAAGGAAACATTCCAGTTTCTGTCTAAAGATGGAAAGACGAAAATACATGCGGTAAAATGGATTCCGAAAAATGGCCGGGTACGTGTGATCATGCAGATCTCACACGGTATGATCGAATATATCGAACGCTATGACGAGTTTGCCTGTTATCTGGCCGAACGCGGCTTTCTGGTCGTGGGCCATGATCATCTGGGGCATGGCGCATCGATAAGCGATGAATCAGAATGGGGATATTTTACGGCAAAGAAGCCGTCGGAGACAGTGGTTGCGGATATTTACCAGGTGACGCGCATCCTGCGCAGCCAGTATCCGGACTGCCCGTTTTTTATTCTGGGGCATAGTATGGGGTCCTTTTTGCTGCGCAGATACCTGACACTGCACAGTGAGGATGTGACAGGCGCGGTGATCTGCGGAACCGGAAGCCAGCCGGATTTGTTAACCGGGTTCGGCATGGCGGTCTGCCGCCTACTTGCGCTGCTGCGCGGCGGGCATTACCGCAGCAGGTTCGTAACGGATACAGCCTTTGGCAAGGCTTATGCACAGTTTGATCTGACAGGGGCGGATGTGTCAAACAGCTGGCTGTCGAAAAACGAAGAAAGCGTGCGGGCATATTACAAGGACCCGCGCTGTACGTATCTGTTCACAGTCAACGGATATTACGGCCTGCTGTCCACGATCCGTTATGTAAATCAGATGAAGCACATCCGAAAGATCCGAAAAAACCTTCCGGTATTTTTTATTTCCGGGGAAGACGATCCGGTCGGCGGTTTTGGGGAAGGCGTGAAAAAGGCTTATGCACAGTACCGCCAGGCAGGCATCCGCGACGTAAAGATCAAGCTGTACCCGCAGGACCGCCATGAAATCTTGCAGGAAACAGACCGCGGACAGGTCTTTGAGGATATTTACCAGTGGTGCAAAAAAAAGATGCAGCATTAAGACACATGGCGGCTCCAAGGGACTGTCCGTTCTTAAATTCGCACAAATTGCTGACAGTTCCTTGGGATCAGAATGGAAAGGAATATGGATAGCATGGGTGATAAATGGAAAAAGTATGCAGCGGTACTGTTTGCGGGGATCATCAGTATCAGCGCATGTACAAATATATATATGATGACACCGGCAGCCGCATCTGTTGCGGATGACGGGACAAAATCAGGACAACCGGCAGACAACAGCCAGCCGGACGGAGCAGTGCTGTCTCAGGATGCAGATCCGCAGCCAGCCGGCAATTCTGCAGATAATCCGCAGCCAGCTGGCAATTCTGCAGACAATCCGCAGCTGACCGGCAATTCTGCGGACAACCAGCAGTCAGCCAGCGATTCTGCAGACAACCAGCAGCCGGCCGGCAATCCGGCAGACAATCAGCCGTCAGCCGGCCATACACAGCCAGGCAGCGGCGAAGCAGGGGGAGATATACAGCCGGACAGCCCAGGGCTGGACACAGCCCTTCCGGTGCAGCCGGATGATCCTTCCGGCGCAGGCGGCGGTGCAGACAGGCCGCAGATCAATGCCAATATTAAGGAAGCAGAAACGGCAGGAAACGATGATGCTTCAAAAAACGACCTGAAAATAGAAGCAGAAATCACCCAGGATGAAGCTGACGATCCTGTCGTCATTACAGAACAGGATAAGCCCTATCTTGCGCTTGGCGCGAATCTGAACGCGCAGCAGAAGCAGACGGTCTTAAGCCTGATGGGCATTGACCCTGCGAACCTGGACCAGTACCAGGTAGCTACGGTTACGAACGAGGAGGAGCATCAGTATCTGGATGGATATCTGGACGCTTCGATTATCGGTACACGCGCCTTATCCTCCGTTGTCATTGTAAAACGCGGCAAAGGAGACGGCATCCACATCTCAACCAAAAATATTTCCTACTGCACGATCGGGATGTACAAAAATGCCCTGGCAACCGCCGGGCTCGAAGATGCGGATGTAGTGATTGCCGCCCCGTTTCCGATTTCCGGAACAGCGGCGTTAATCGGCGCCATGAAAGCATACGCGGACATGGAAAACGAGCCGGTGGATCCGGAGAGCCTGGATGCGGCCATGCATGAAATCGTCGTTACCGGCGAATTAAATGAAAGCCTCGGCGATGATGTGCAGACTGAAGAGTTTATGGCTTACGTGAAGCAGAAAGTTGTAGAAGGCGGGTTAGAGAGCAAGGAAAAAATCCAGAAAGTAATTTCAGAAGCCTGTGACAAGTTTGAAATCACTTTAAGCGATCAGGAAAAGTCACAGATTACTTCCCTGATGGAAAAAATCGGTTCACTGGATATTGATGTGGACAGTCTGTTGAAGCAGGCAGGATCGATTTATGATTCTTTGAAAGAGATGGAAAAAAACAGTGGCTTCTTTAGCAGTATTGCGGCATTTTTTAAAGGGCTGCTGGAGGCGATTATCGATTTCTTTAAAAATCTGTTTTAAAATGCAATGTTGCGTTGCGTTTTGTGGTTGGCTGTGCGGACGCCGGATGAGGGGGAAAGGGCCTGGCTTCCGGCTCCTATTCC
>CANOET010000329.1 GCA_947564835.1 uncultured Eubacterium sp.
CTATATAAATTTACCAATAATTCTAACCGAATTTGACGGATAATCTGGTATTATCTGTCACTCATATCCTCGACAATTTTAATTATACCACATTATTACAATTGTGCAAGCAATTTTTCAAAATATAATATATTTAAAACATGTATAACACTATTTCAAAATCATCATTGATCTATTACGTCTCAATATATTAAACATCTTTACGTTATCGCTCAAATACCAACATCCAATTCATACAAAATCAGCCAACTACCTAAATCTCACCTCACGTAACCACAGCAAAAACCAGTATCTGTGAAACCAAAAAATCCCCTCCCCAATATCCTCCCACAAAAATCTATTGTATAATCCATAAGAGGCATATCCCGCACCACGCAATATCCTCACACAAAAGAACAAACCTACAAAAGACAAAAGGAGGATCCCACAATGATTCAATTACAAGTAACAATCACCCAATATCTCCAATTCTGCCAAACCCAAAAATGCCTGGACAGCAAAACTCTGAAAGCTTACCGCATCGACCTGAACCAATTCTGTTCCAGCCTGCCAGGTATTTTCGCAGAACAAGCAACTCCCCCGCTCCTGGAAGCCTATCTCGCGCAGCTCCACCAGACCTACAAGCCGCGCACTGCCAAACGTAAAATCGCATCCCTGAAGGCATTTTTCAAATGGCTGGAATACCGCGACTTGATTGCGGCGAACCCTTTCAATAAAATCCAGGTAAAATTCCGTGAACCGGTCGTCCTTCCTAAAATCATACCTATCCGCGCCATTGAAACCCTGCTGCGCACCATGTACAGCCAAAAGCAGCAGGAGGCAACTGCCTTACAGGCAAAATGCCTTCTCCGCGATATTGCTGCTGTTGAGCTTTTATTTGCCACCGGCATTCGGATTTCTGAACTGTGTTCCCTTACGACTGCCGACCTGAATCTGCAGGACGGAAATATCCTGATCCATGGAAAGGGTTCTAAGGAACGCCGGATTCAGATCGGCAGCGCCGACGTCCTGTCCGCATTGTCCGAATATAAAAACGCATACCGCGCCGAACTGGAAACCGGCGGCTGGTTCTTTATCAACCGGATCCACAGGCGGCTGTCTGAACAGTCTGTAAGAAATATGATTCAAAAGTACGCTTCCATGGCTGACATCGAGCAGCATATTACGCCGCATATGTTCCGGCATTCCTTCGCCACCTACCTGCTGGAGGCGGATGTGGATATCCGCTGTATCCAGGAGATGCTCGGGCATAGTTCGATCAATATTACGGAAATCTACACACATGTATCCACTGCCAGGCAAAAGGATATCCTGTCAACCAAACATCCGAGAATCCATTTTTGCTGCAGGGACGGCATGTAACAGATTCCATCCTGACTGGCAGGCAAATCAGACAACCTGCTCTATAAAATACCGTTTCTTATAAAACAATGAAAACAGGCCCTTGGCCTGACAAAAAAGAACTGTCTTATTTCTAAGACAGTTCTTTCTCCCTATTCCACCAAGTCCAGCAGCTTTCCTGCCTCGCCTGCCATCTGCTCGGACACGGCTTTGCTGTTTTGGGAGATCTGGATATTTTTCTCTACAACGTCTGCAATCACATCCAGCCCTTCCACTACCTGTGTAACGGTGTCTACATTTTGTTTTACCATGCCCGTGATCTCTTTGACACTGCGGCTTGCTTCCTCGATTTCTGTGACAACAGCGGCAAATTCTTCCGCTGTCTTTTTCGTAATCAGGCGGCCTTCTTCCACTGCCTGGATGGAGTTTGTAATCAGCTCGCTTGTCTGCCTTGCTGCCTGGGCGCTTCTTGCCGCAAGGTCGCCGACCTGGGTTGCTACGACTGCAAATCCTTTGCCGGCTTCGCCGACTCTGGCTGCTTCTATGGAAGCGTTCAGGGAAAGCATATTTGTCTGCTGGGCGATTGCGTTGATTTCTCCGATGATTTTTTCGATTTCGGATGACATATCGCTGATTTTCTCAATCGCGCCTTCCAGCGTCTGCATCTGCGCCCCTGTCGTCTCGATTTTCTGGGCCGCTGCCATAGCTGCCCCCGCTGCGTTTTTCGATACATCGGCGCTGGCATTCAGCTCCTGTACGAGGTTGTTCATGACCTCGCCCAGATTTTTGACCGCCTGCTCCTGTTCATTTGTGCCGTTATGTATCGCGTCCGCCGTAGATAGCGTCTCCTGGGATACGCCGTCCAGGTTGGAGCAGACCATTTTGATGTTTTGGATCAGCGTCTGGTTGTTCTCCATATCTTCGTTCTGCCTTGCGATCAATTCTTCGTTTTCTTTCATGTTCTGACAGATGGATTCTACCATTTTGTTCACGCTGTTGCTCAGTGTGGAAAATTCCGGTGCGCTGTGTTCATCCACGACAATCGTAAAATCTCCTTCTGAGATCTTTTTCATCGATGTCGTTATATTGGAAATTCCGGATACAATCTTTTTATCAATCATACGGTTGATAAAATACAGCAGCACGGAAAAAATTAAAAAGACGCTTAACGCCATCACTATCGTCTGGCTGAACTGGTTTTTATAATATTCAGCAAGCGGCAGGAACGTACCGATATACATCCCGTTATATTCCTGTGACACATATTTTCCCCTGGTCCCGTTTATTTTGGCGGAGCCCTTCCCTTCTTTCAGCGGGATTCCGGCTTCCTGTGCCGGTATTCCGATCAGGTCTGCGTTTGGGGCTGCGAGGACTGTGCCGTCAGATACGTCTGCCGCATAAATATATCCGGTTTCTCCAAACCCGATATCATGCAGGACTACATCAATCTGTGTCCCGAGCAGCATGTTTTCCAGCACCTCCGGGCGGATTCCTACCTGTACCAGCCCCGGCGCATCTTTCCTGGCTACCCCGATATACTGCATCACAATCCCTGCCGCGGCGTTCATCGTCGGTTCCTGCACAATTTCAAGGGACGGGTCTTTCGCTACTGGCATAAATGCTGCTGACTGCTCTCCGCTGTTCATGTCGAACCCTTCGTATTCCTTGATTGTGGTATGTGTAATAATGCCGTTTTCATCAATCACATGCAGCTCATTTACCATCAGCCGGTCTGCAATCTCTTCCAGCCTTCCCGCTTCCGTCAGTATACTTGGATCTGATGCAAGCATATCTGCAAAAGCCCTGGATTTTGCCAGGTTATTCTGGCCTACTGTTTCTTTCAGGCTGGCAATATCCTCGTCATTTTGGGCCAGCCTTTCTTTCACTGTCTCCAAACTCTTATAGCTGTTTGACGTATTGTTCTGCTGTGAAACCAGCATCTGGATAAATGCTACAACGGCAATATTGATAATCAATGCTACCGCCATGCACAGACATAAACTTCTGGTAAAAATTTTTTTCATAATGTTCCTTCCCCTCAGTTTTATATGTAAGAAAATTCGCGCTGTGGCAATTATAACATTCCTTACCAGCGGTTTCAATGTATTTTTCAGATTGCCTGGACAAATTTTTCGCAAAAATCAATTACAATATTCATTAGTTTCTTTTGAAAGCATTTGTAACCGTTCATGCAGGTCTGCGCGTTAACCGCGCTGACCGTATGAAAACGTGGTGGTTTATGGCATTCGGCCCATCGCGCAGCGATTTCTAATGGCCGGATGCGTAACAGTTCAATGGGTTATCTGAACTGTTACAAGCATTCGGGCCGACTTTCATGGCCCCATAAAAACAAGCTTGACGAATAAAAATACAACAATTATTATAGGTACTTAGAAACAATTTTTTGCGCAAAATGGCAAAATTCTGATTCCGGGCGACAGAATTGACATTGTGTTGCGTTTTTGGGCTTCCCGATAGATCTTGATTGGCCAGGGGATGTGGCTACCCGGACGACTCTGCGGGCTGTGGCCAGGGGACGCGCCGGGAGACACACCTTG
>CANOET010000330.1 GCA_947564835.1 uncultured Eubacterium sp.
CCCGGCGCGTCCCCTGGCCACAGCCCGCAGAGTCGTCCGGTTAGCCACATCCCCACCGGCTAACCAGGATCTTTGGGAAATTTAAAAAACGCAACACAATGTCAATTCTGTTGCCCGAGTCAAAATTTTGCCATTCTGCGCAAGAAATCGTCCTTAAGTACCTAACAGAGTCTGGTTGCAGGATTTATGGTGCCTGTGTTTTCTAGTTTCCAGGATAGAACATTGTGACATATTTGAACGCAGTATCGTAAGTTAGATCAAAATCATTGACGATCTCTTCCAGGATCTTTGATTGCGTCTGTCCTTTTTTACTATGGCTGATGATAAAAGATTTTAATAATTTTTCGATTCCTTCTTCGATTCCTTCTTCGATTCCTTCTTCTTTTTTTATTTCCAAAAAGTCCTGATAAGTTAATGTATCGTGAATCATATCAACTACATCTCCTTTCTCGTTTAAAAACGCTGACAGCAGGAAACCGGATGTTCTGTATTTCTCAACAATCTCCCCGATTTTATTGATCTTTTCCTGCCCATGCATTCCCTTTACGGCTGCATCGATTTCCTGGGAAAGCTGGATAAATTCGCGCAGAATCCCGATTGCGTTTTTTTCATCGATGACTGTTACGGTAAGTTCTAAAGAACCTGCGGGAAGCTGGAAGGCGTCGCTTAGGCGCATGGAGCCTGGATGGGCGCCGTTTCCCGTATATACGACAAAAAACTCCGGCGCAGGTATTTTCACCAGCTTGCTTTTATATAAGGATTTTGTCTGCCGCCGGAAAAGAAACGTTTGTATTCTTCGGCAATGTACAGCAGCAGGCGCGTGGGCATGTTGTGATTGATCGTGGACTGGTGTTCTGTGAGGACTACCAGGATATTTTTAAACAGCATACATGCGTCATTGTAACAGTCGATAGTAAAAATATTTTCCAGGTTCAGGATTTCAATGTCGTCTTCGGTAATGGGCTGCCTACCTGGAAACAAGGATTCGTATAACAGCTTTGCATAGCGCTTATCTTTAAACAGCGAAGTAAAGAGGGTGTCTTTGTATTTTCTGTTATATGTATCTTCCACGGGGGAGGCAAAGGGATGGTTGGCAGCGGATACATTGCTTTTTGATATCTCTGGGTCTTTCGTATGATCCATCATAATTAAAGTTCTCCTTTGTTTATATTATACGACATAATGGTTGAGAGTACAAGACATGAAATAATTGTACCGGTTCAGATACCCCCTAACCTGGATAAACCAGAAAAGAAACACTTTTGATATTGTGTTGCATTTTTTAAACTTCCCGAAAGATCCTGGTTAGCCGGTGGGGATGTGGCTAACCGAACGACTCTGCGGGCTGTAGCCAGGAAACGCGCCCGGACCCACTAAAAAACGCAACACAATCGTATTTCTTGCAGGCGATCCCTCATTGCGGTGTACACGCACTTATGCTATAATAACATGCATAACTCAAAATGATTTCCTACTAAAAATGGAGGACCCCGCCATGAAATTACTTCCGAAAATCTCAGAAGCAGAATATGAAGTTATGAAAATCGTATGGCAATATGCCCCAATCAACACAAATGAAATTACGGAGCATCTGACCCGCACAACCGACTGGAGTCCGAAAACCATCCAGACACTGATCAAGCGCCTGGTCAATAAGGGGGTGCTGACTTATGAAAAACAAAGCCGGGTTTTTGTTTACACTCCTTTATTCAGCCAGAAAGATTATGTCGGCCAGGAAAGCCACTCGTTTTTAGACCGCTTTTATAACGGCAGCATGACCTCTATGCTGACTGCCTTTTTGGACAGCGACCAGTTAACCGATACAGAAATCGATACCCTGCAGACGCTCCTTTCCCAAAATTCCAAAAAAGGAGGCCGCTGATATGACAGATTTTATGCCCCGTTTTTTACTTTGTAACCTTTTTATCAGCGTCGTAATCGTAGTTCTTCTTGCTGTCAGGCATTTATTTTATCCTTATTTTACAAACCAGATGCGCTATCATCTGTGGTATCTGCTGCTTGGACTGCTGGCTGTCCCCTTCCTGCCCGTTTCAACCGCAGGTCTGCTGCAGGCATTCTCTTTTCCTTGGATGCAGGATCCTGCCGCTGCAGCCGCGGAGGATCTGCCGGTGCAAAACACCGTAACGCATCTGTCCGGTGCAGCAGACTGGATGAACGGCATCAGCATATCCGTTAGTAGGAAAGCCCCGTCTGCTATCTGGCTGTTTTTATTCTGCCTGTGGGCTGTGGGAATGTGTATCGCGGCCGCATCTGTGCTACATACTCTGCTGCAGCTGCGCCGGATCCGCAGGTCGGCAGCGCCTGTGCATAACGACAGCTTGCGCCGTATTTACAGCCACTGCCTGGCGGAAATGCAGATCAAACGCAGCATCCCCCTCTGCAGTACGGCCTGTTTGAAATCGCCGGTTATCACAGGCCCTTTCCAGCCATGTATTTACCTGCCGTCCCGCCTGGCCTGCAGTTATCCTCCCCGCCAGATCCGCTACATGCTCCTGCATGAGCTGTCGCACTACCGCCATAAAGATACCGTGGCAAATTATTTGATGAACGCGGCAGGCGTTATTTACTGGTTTCATCCGCTTGTACGGTACGCTTTCAAAGAAATGCGCACAGACCGGGAGATCGCCTGTGATACCTCTGTATTAAATATGCTGTTGGAAGACGATTATGAGGATTACGGAAATACACTGCTTAGCCTTGCAAGGCAGACATCGGCCGCAGCCTTTCCATTTGCATCCGGAATCAGCGCAGGAATGGCACAGATGAAAAAACGGGTACTGAATATCGCCGGCTACCGTCCTCCGTCCAGGAAACAGGCCATTCAAAGCAGACTGGCCTTCCTGCTGACAGCCATGCTGCTTTCCTGTTTTATTCCTCTGCTGTCCGTATCTGCAAATGCCCCAGACCAGGAACACGCCGTTTTTTCGCATACAGACGAAAAAATAACAGACCTGGACCTGCGTGAGGAATTTGGCAGTTACTTTGGCAGCTTTGTTCTGTATGATTCCGCAGACAATTCCTGGCAGATCTACAACAAAGACCATGCGCTCACCCGCACCGCCCCGGCCTCCACCTACAAAATCTACAGTGCCCTGCTCGGGCTTGAGACGGGGGCCATTTCACAGGAGCAATCTACTATTCCATGGAACGGCCAGGAATATATTTATCCCACATGGAATGCAGATCAGGATTTAGCTTCTGCTATGCAGCATTCCGTAACCTGGTATTTTCAGGCACTGGACCGGAAGGTCGGACTTGCACGGATTCAAAAATTTATCCGCAGAATCCGCTACGGCAATCAGACTGTAACCGGAAATACAGACCATTACTGGATCGACGGAGGTCTGAAAATCTCTCCGGTCGAACAAGTGGAATTGCTGAAAAACCTATACGACAACGCCTTTGGCTTTTCGAAGGAGCACATCGATCTGGTGAAACAGTCGATCCTCCTTGAAACCGGAAGCAGCGGCACGCTTTATGGCAAAACAGGGACTATAAGTACACAGGGTAAAAATACATCCGGCTGGCTGATCGGTTATGTGGAAATGAATGGCAGAAATTGTTTTTTTGCTGTGAATATACAAAAAGAGGATCAGGCAGACGGGCCTGCGGCTGCGCAGATTGCTTTGGAGGTGCTTGACAGACTTGGGGTGTGGGCTGGGTAATCTTTCCGGACGTGTCCGGACTATCAGAAAGAGGTTATGGCGACAGAATGACATTGTGTTGCGTTTTTTGGCTTCCCGAAAGATTCCTGGTTTGCCAGGGGAAGTGGCTAACCGGACGACTCTGCGGGCTGGGGACCGGGGATCCGCCGGGAGACACACCTTGGGCGGACTGGGGCAACGCTGCGGTGAACTAATCGCTAACTACGACTA
>CANOET010000331.1 GCA_947564835.1 uncultured Eubacterium sp.
TAGGAGCCGGAAGCCAGGCCCTTTCCCCCTCATCCGGCGTCCGCCTAGCCACCCCCCATCCCGGCATCCGTCCTGCACATCACAAGCTCCCCTGCTCAATCGACCCATCCCGATACGCCTCCAGCAGCTTCTTAAGCCCCTCGATATCCTCCAGAATCTTCCTTCCATTATCCGTATGCTTCACCATCAGCCGCTCTTTTTCCGTCTCCACCATCTCGCTTTTCGACTCAATATCCTTATTCTCCCGCAGCGCCGCATAGACACTTTCGAAAGGCTGATGCGCCTTAATGCGTATCCCATGTGAATTATAGATCAAGGTATAACCCGCAATCCCGGTCGTTTTATGGTAGCTGCGGCAAAATCCTCCGTCAATCACAATCAGCTTCCCATTGGCGCGGACCGGCATTTCTCCTTCGCCCGTGCGCACCGGCGTATGGCCGTTGATAATGTGCGAATAGGAGGAATACAGGCCAAATTCACGCAGGATCATGTTACATGTTTTTTCTGTCTGGTAAAACCGGTAGTATGGGTCGCTTTCTTCATGCCAAACGGACTGGTCTGCGATATAGCTGCGTTCAAAGGTCTTGATATTGCGCCCGCACAGCGGTGATTTTCTGCCGCACCATAAATACCACATAAAGTCCAGATCGCTCTGCTTGCGGCCGGACAGGTAAGCGCGCCTGCTTGTTTTGTCTGCATATTCCAGATATGCACGGCCTTTGTACATTCTCCCGTCAATGCAGATGCCTTCAAAATTGCCTTCCTGATCCAGCGGAATGCAGCCATGATACAGCAGGTTTCCGTTAAAGGTCTTATACATGCCGCCTTTTTTGTATAAAAAGCGGATATGCTCGTTCAGGCGGCTGCTGTTGACGAATGCCATACACAGTTCATCCATAATTTCTTCTTCTTCGTCAGACAGGCGGTAAGCATCCTCCGGGCTGACGGTCGGAAATTCGGTTTCGGTCAGCTCATAAGTCTTTCCTTCCAATTCGATCGTATGTGTATCCCAATGGATTCGGTGGAGCAGCCTGCGGTCATCCATTTCGTATTCCGGATGCCTCTCGATCACCTGGCCCTCCAGCTTAAACAGCATAACGGTAATGGCTTTTTCGGCTGCTTTCATCGGTTCCACGCCGGGATATTGTTTTTCTGAATAAAGCGTTAATTTCCGCAGGCTGATGCCGTAGCTGTTTTCCAATATTTCGGTATTGTCGTACCTTAAATTGTTCCGAACGACATTGGCAATGCATGCCTTGCTTCCGGCAGCGGCGCCCATCCATAAAATATCGTGGTTGCCCCATTCGATATCCAGGGAATGGTATTTCATCAGCAGGTCCAGGATCTGGTCCGCACAGGCGCCGCGGTCAAAAATATCGCCCACAATGTGCAGGCGGTCGACTGCCATGCGTTTGATCAGATCTGCAAGCGCAACGATAAATTCATCTGCATTATCCAGTTCGATAATAGTTGTTAAAATCTCGCGGTGGTAAATGACCTGGTTATCGTCTTCATCTTTTTGCACGTGAAGCAGCTCGTCAATGATGTAGGCAAATTCCTCCGGCATAGCTTTACGCACTTTGGACCGTGTATACTTGGATGATAACGTCTTGGCAATTTCGATCAGTTCTGCCAGAATTTCGCGGTACCATTCCTTTAAATTGATGACTTCTTTTTTAATCAGCTCCAGTTTTTCCCTGGGATAATAGACCAGCGTACAGATCTGTTCCCGCTCCGCATCAGATAACGTTTCCTCAAACAGCATGTCCACCTTTTCGCGGATGACGCCGGAACAGTTGTTTAGGATGTGATAAAAAGCTTCATATTCTCCATGCAGGTCACTCATAAAATGCTCCGTGCCTTTTGGAAGATTCAAAATTGCGTTCAGGTTAATGATTTCACGGCATACCGCCTGAATCGTCGGATATTTCTCAGCTAATAATGTCAGATATTTCTCCTGGTCAAATTCCATATAGCCCCCCTGTTTTTCTGATTTCCCCTAAAATAATTGTTCTAATTTATTTCCCCGTTCCCTCCCTCGCCTGACAGTTGATCCAATGGTTATTCTATTGCACTGTTTCCATGCACATGTTCTGCTGCCGGACATGCTCGGTAAGATAGAGATTCGAACCCCAAAGGGCTGTCCAGGCCCCTGCCAACGTTACGGCACATTCTCTGCCGATGGAGATGCATCCACCCTGCCAGACTACCTGCATCAGCCGGATCTGCCGCCTGATGCTTATGATTATCCATCGGATTGCCCGATTCTACTGTAACTCTGTCGTCCAGTTCAATTCCTGGAGCTTTTCGTCTGTTTCCCGTAATTCCTTAGCCATCTGATCCACTTTTTTCTGAATCACGGATACCGGAACCGTGCTTTTTATTTTAATCTCTGTGTGCGTCATACGGCTGACCTTATCGCTTGCATGATCCAAAAATTCGCGCATCAGCCGGATTCTGCTCCTTAAGCAATCCCTGTGCGCAAGAAGCTCCGTAATCGTCTTTCCCTCGTACACCGTGCTGCTGTTTGTCAGATTGATCCTTGCCATCAGTTCTTCCAGGCGGCTGATGACACGGTCGGCTTCTTCCATCAGCGCATCCGGGGATTCAGACGGCTCTTCCCCTTCCTGCACTTTGGCATTCCGGTTCAAACGGCCGCCAAGCTCCGACAGCCTGTTTTGCAAATCTGCTCTTTCTGATAATGCTGTTGCCAGTTTCATGGACGTAAATACCTCCTCTTCCTCAGGTGAATTTTCCGGCAGCTTGAATCATTGTTCCCTATACTTGTCTGCCGTTCCCTGCTGGATTACCCTCCTGCCCAATAACGTAACCGCCTGTTTTGGACAGTTCTGGATACACCGGTAACACATGGTACACCGGCTGTCTGGGACTGCCTTGCCCTGTACCAGCCTGATATTGTGCATCGGGCAGTTTTCCGCACATAATCCGCATCCGATGCATACTGCCTGGTTGATCTTAAGACGGTCTGAATAGTCCTTTACCTTATAAGAAAACCACAGCCTTTGGCCGAACAGCCCCGCCATTTGGCAAAAAAAACCGATTCCTTCCTGCGGCGGACGGCCTGCTTTTACAGCCCGGGCACATGTGATAATCTTTTGCTCCGCGTCGGCGATCAGCTTGCGGTTTTTGGCGGGTGTTCTTTTTAACAGCTTTTCGTCCGCGATACTGTCCGGCATTTTCACATGCAGGCCGCCAATCACCTGCGCGCCATACTTTTTCAGCATCCGTGCCAGCATCCCTGCGCCGTCTCCGCTGAACAGCCCCATGGTGGCAATCACAAATACTTTTTTCCCTTTCCACAGTTTTGCATTTGCCGTTATAAAATCTTTTACAATTTTAGGCACATTAGAAAACTGTACCGGATAGCTGAACAGAATTACCTTGTGGCTTTTGATTGCACTGACAGCGGCAGCTTCTTCGATGGAATATATATTTTTCTGTGCGTGCAGTTCTTTTAAAAATAGTTCCAAAGCGTATTTTGAATTGCCGGTACCGCTGAAATAAATGCCTGTCATGCTGCAGCCACCTCCTGCTGAAATATAGATGCATGTGCTTCTTTTTTTATTGTATCACAAATTAAGAAAAAAATCATCCTGGATGAAGCAAATTTTTACATATTTAGAATAACCAGACGCCCCGCAGCCTGCAGAGTCATCCGATTATCCACATCCCCTTGGCCAGCTACACAACACCTGGAAAAATTGTACAAGAGAAGTACCAACATACTAATCACTCATATACACCTAACCTGGATGAACCAGAAAAGAAACATTTTTGACATTGTGTTGCATTTTGGCTTCCCGATAGATCTTAATTGGCCTGGGGATGTGGCTAACCGGACGACT
>CANOET010000332.1 GCA_947564835.1 uncultured Eubacterium sp.
CTGCGGTGAACTAATCGCTAACTGCGACTAAGACAGTCGGGGTGTGGCCCTCCTTGAGTAATCCGTATCTTTCAAAACTGGAACGAATCAAAGCTTTGATTCGTCCATTTCTGTAAAAGAGATACAGATACTTAATCTTTGATTTTCGTATTTCGCAAAGATCGTTCCATTCATCTGCTCAACAAGCGTTTTAGAAATTGCTAATCCTAAACCTGTTGATTTTCTGGCGGCTTCTACGGTATAGAAACGGTCAAACAGCCGTCCCACCTGTATCTTATCTAAGCCGGAAGCCAGGTTGGAAAAGGTTATTTCTCCATTCTTGGACAGCGTGATTTTCAAATCTGCATCGCTGTATTTGATAGCATTACTGATCAGGTTCGAGAACACGCGGGATAAAGCGGAACGGTCAAGCATTCGTATGACTTTTGTTTCAGACAGTTGTATTTCAGGCACGATGTTTCGTTCTGTTAAAACGGTATAAAATGCCGCGATACTTTCTTCTAACACCGTATTGATAACAACCTGCTCCCTGGTGATATCGTCTTTTGCCGAAATAATGACAGAGTATCGGAAAAGCTCCTCTGAAAGCTGCGTTAAAATGTCCACACGGTCTTTCATAATTCCGATATACCGATGCACTGTTTCAGAGGTTTCTTCTTGTTCCAGCAATTCTAAATAAGCGCAGATGGCAGTAAGCGGTGTCCGCAAATCGTGGGAAATATTGGTAACTGCGTGTTTCAGTTCCAAATCTCCTTGCTGAAACCGGCGCCGTTTGGCGCGCAGCTTCCGAAGCTCTGTATTCATAACATTTGCCAGCCTGCGCATATATTTGTCATTACAGGAAATGTCAATAAGCGTATTTGTATCGGTTATGAGCCGGTCGGCAAAGGCGTTTGCCAGTTCCCTTGCGGCTTTTTGCAAGATATAAATTTTCAGAAACAAGGCTGCTATAATGACCGCCATCACGCCGGCGATTGCCCATAACCATTCTTCCATACGTAATTTACCTCAAATTCTTTTTCTTAAAAATATGGATTCCGCAAAATGTTGTGAAAAACGTAATCAGGACAGATGACAGGATCATGCGGATGGGATGGACGATTTCCAACTGCCACATTTTCAGCCCTTGCCCGGTAGGTAAAAAATCAAGAATCAAGTCATAAACGTTACGCATTGCGCCGCTGACATAATTCGGATTGGGAGACGGCTCGGACATTTCCATTCCATTTAAAGTGATCTGGACGCCGGTTATTGTTTCCGGCTGGCTAAGTCTGTTATATAACATGCCTGCCAAAATAAGAAGCCCTAAAATCAGCAGCATAGAAATCACAACAATATAAGCCTTATTTGCAACTATCATAGAAACAAATGTACAGATTCCGGAATAAGCCACTGTGAACAGAACCGCAATCCATAAATATATAGCCAGTTTTGAAGCAGACATTTTCCATACACCGAGCGTAGGAATAGCAACGCATGCGCCGATCAGCCATACCAGCATCAGGAACAGGGTTGCCGTAATTGTAGTAATCAGGCTGGCGATATAGATATCGGTTTTTGTGTGGCCGACTATCATTTTATTCCGGATGGTTCCGTCACTATATTCCGTGCCGAAAAACATACTGTTAAACAATGCGCAAAACATACCGATGGACAATGCAAAGTGGAAATAATATTGTTCGATACCGTAATTGTACTCTGACATATCAACGGATGCCTGCCTGCAGCCGTTCAGCATATATACAACGGAATAAATCAACATCGTTCCCATACAAATCCAAAAGATTTTATCTCTCCAAAGACGGGAATAATTAGCGGATAACAGCTTACGCATTTTTTCCACCTCCGATCAGGCTGATATAGTAACTTTCCAGGCTTTCATCCCGCTCCAGCATGGAAATAACCTCGCAGTTTTCTTTTGCCAATGCAGCAGTTAAGGAAGATACGGGGACTTTTGCATATACATCAGCAGTTTGGTTTGCCAGGATGGTATAATCAATCTTCATTCCGTCAAGGACACGGGCAAGCGCTTTCGTATCGCTGACTTCCATGCGGACACATTTCCTGCAGGCAGCTTCTAACTCTTTCGCGCTCATTTCTTTTATGAGGCGTCCGCTGTCGATAAAACCATAATGTGTCGCCAATTTGGATAATTCATCAAGGATGTGGCTGGAAATCAATACAGTAATTTGCCGTTCCCGATTGAGCTTTAAAATCAATTCCCGAATCTCAATGATTCCCTGCGGGTCAAGGCCGTTGGCAGGTTCGTCTAAGATCAGGAAATCAGGGTCGCCAGCAAGGGCTATTGCGATGCCCAGCCTTTGCCGCATACCGAAAGAAAAGTTTTTTGCTTTCTTATTCCCCGTATGGTCCAGCCCTACTAATTTCAAAATCTCCGTCAGCCCGTCAAAAGACGGAAGCCCCAAAATACGGTACTGCTGTTTCAGATTATTCTCGGCGGTCATGTCAAGATAAATAGACGGGGTTTCTACAACAGCCCCCATCCTTCTTCTGGACTTTGTAATATCCTTATCCGTATGTTTCCTTCCGTAAAGCATATAATCGCCGGATGCAGGCTCCTGCAGGCCGCAGATAAGCCTAATCAGCGTTGTCTTGCCAGCGCCGTTTTTCCCTACTAAGCCATAGATCGCGCCTTTGGGAACATTCATAGACAGTCCGTCTAATGCTTTAAAATCTTTGTATTTTTTGCATAAAGCATTTGTTCTGAGAACATAATCCATAAAACGATAACCTCCCTTGTTTTGTGTACTGGCAGTATAGCTGTAAATAGTAAAGAAAACGGTAAAGAAGAAAGTAAAGAAACAGTAAAGATTTATTCTGCCCTCAATTTAAAACCGATCCCCCAGACCGCTTCAATGTAGTCCTTGTTAGTTACTTCCCGCAGCTTTTTTCTTAAATTGCTGATGTGCATTTTCAATGAGCTTTCTGTGCAATCGGGTGTATCCTCACTGATACGGTCTAACAACAGCGACTTTGTAACAACCTGTGCCGGATTTTTCATAAGCAGTTTCAAAATCGCGTATTCCGTCCTTGTCAATTTTATTTGCGTATTGCTGATTTTTACCATATGCGTATTCACGTTAAGGACAATATCTTCAAATGTCAATTCGGAAGATACACGCATACTTTCTGCATTCTTTAGATGTACGGAAATTCTGGCGGAAAGCTCTTTCATATGAAACGGTTTCGTTACATAATCAACCGCACCGCTGAGCAGCACATCGACTTTATGGTCAATATCAACTTTGGAGCTTACTACAATAACGGGGATTCCTTTGATTTTAGGAAGGACCTCTTCTCCATTCAATCCCGGCAGCATTAAATCTAATAGTATCAGGTCGGGCTTTGAGGCGGATAAAACGAATAATGCCTCTGTGCCGGAATAAGCACGGAAGATTTTATAGCCCTCTTTGGAGAGCGTTTCTTCCAGTACATTTCCGATGTGTACGTCGTCGTCAATAATTAAAATTTTTTTCATGGTTGATCTACTCCGTTTTGATATTTATTTGCCGGGGGCTGTTAGCAGTTGCAATGTACGGGGGCTTTCTGGGGGGTGTGTGCAAATGTTTCTGGGATGATTAAATTATATTGTATTTATTATATCCGTGTGAATGAACAATATCAACTTATAAAACAGAAACTTGCATGTGAATCTATAACAGGTTACTGTTCACACCCACCATATTAGGCACTTAAAAACGGTTTTTTGCGCAAAATGGCAAAATTTTAATTCCAGGCGACAGAATTGACATTGTGTTGCGTTTTTGAATGGCTATACGGACGCCGGATGAGGGGGAAAGGGCCTGGCTTCCTGCTCCTATTCCAGAATGTT
>CANOET010000333.1 GCA_947564835.1 uncultured Eubacterium sp.
TCAAACGTCCTTCCAAGGTGTACCTCCCGGCGCGTCCCCTGGCCACAGCCCGCAGCGTCTGGTTATTGGCAGGCTTTACAACACCTGAGCGTCCAGTTATTAACAGGCTTTATACACCTGAGCGTCTGGTTATTGGCAGGCTTTACAATACTTGAGCGTCCGATTATTGGCAGCTTTACAACACCTGAGCGTCCGGTTATTGGCAGCTTTACAACACCTGAGTGTCCGGTTATTGGCAGGCTTTACAACACCTGAGCATCCGGTTATTGGCAGCTTTACAACACTTGAGCGTCCGGTTATTGGCAGGTTTTACAACACCTGTATTTGCATTTCGTGTAAAGCTTGTGAAAACCAGCCGGATGAGGGGGAAAGAGCCTGGTTTCCGGCGACGTTGGAAGAATGTTTAGAAGCCCTTGGTATTCTGCTCAGCAACACAGGGGCGGAGCCCAGCGGCACCTTTAGCTTCTGGCGTTTAGCCAGGGCGAACTAGGTGCCGCGACCGGACGGTGCCACTGTGTAAATGCAGAATGCCTAGGGATTCTTAACATTCTGGAATAGGAGCAGGAAACCAGGCCCTTTCCCCCTCATCCGGCGTCCGCATAGCCACTCCCCTCCCCCCCCCAAAAAAAATCCCCCAATACCTTACTCTACTGAAATAATTTCTTCCATCTGCTTCACATTCCCTGTCTTTAACACATTACAAGCCACATAATCATCACTGTTCGTCAGCAGCACCGCAGAAGTCGCAGGATATCCCGCAGCGCGGATCTTTTCCATACTAAATGTCATTAATTTCTGCCCCGCATGGACCTTCTCCCCTTCCTGGACAAACAGTGTAAATCCTTCCCCTTTCATTTTTACCGTATCCACCCCGACATGGATCAGGACTTCCATTCCTCCCGGACCGCTGATGCCGATGGCATGCTTTGTTTCTGCCAGGGAAGAAATCTCTCCGTCAAACGGCGCTGTAACTTCCCCTTTTTCCGGCTCTATGCCGACGCCGTCTCCTAAGACGCCCGAAGCGAATGTCTCATCCGGGATCTGTTCTCTTGCAATCACGGTTCCCTGGATCGGCGCATAGATCACTTTTTGCACATTCCCTGCAGGCTGCGCAGGAGCTGTCTGTTCGCTGGTTTCTGTTTCGGCCTGCTGCGTTTGCTGCTCCTGCTTCGGCTCTTCGTCTTTATAGCCGAACATCCAGGTCAGCGCAAAGGAAACGCCGATGGAGATTGCCATCATCAGGATATACTGCACTGGCATGCTTAAGCACAGCAGCACGCCGAACAGCCCGGTTACGCCTGTTCCGCTGGCGCCAAGCTTTGTGACCGAAGCAAACAGCGCGCCAGCCGCGCCTCCGGCACAGCCGCAGATAAACGGTTTGAAGTAACGCATATTGACACCAAAGATTGCTGGTTCGGTAATTCCCATAAACGCACTGAACGCGGATGGGAGCGCCATGGATTTTGTTCTTGTATTTTTGGTTTTTAATGCTACCGCAAGCGTTGCCGCCCCCTGGGCCAGATTTGCCGCGGATGCCAGCGGCAGCCAGTAAGTAACGCCGTACTGGGCCAGCTGCCCGACGTCTATGATGGTGTACATGTGGTGTACGCCCGCCACTACTGTAGGCGCATACAGCGCACCCATGACAAAGCTTCCGATTCCAAGCGGCAGCGCAATCAGCCACTGGATCCCGCTGATAATTCCGTTTTCAATAATTACGAACACCGGCCCGATGATGGAATAGGTCAGATACCCGGTTACAAAAACGCTGACCAGCGGCGTTACGAACAGGTCAAACATCTCCGGTACGATTTTATGCAGCTTCTTTTCGATCAGGCACATCACCCACACGGCAATGATCACGGGAATTACATGCCCCTGATAACCGATCAGGTCGATCTCATACAGCCCGAACCACACACTTTGCCTGACCTGCACGCCCTGTGTAGCGACTGTCCATGCATTCTGCAGATCCGGATGGATCATCAGCATACCGATCACAGCCCCCAGATACGGATTGCCGCCGAACGCTTTTGCCGCGCTTGTCGCGATCAGGATCGGCAAAAAGGTATATGCCACGTTGCTGAATAATTTTGCAAATACAAACAGGGAGCTTTCCGTATTTAAGGATACGAACCCATTGCTTACCATAAAATTCAGCGCTTCCATAATCCCCATCAGAAAACCGCTGGCAACGATGGCCGGAATGATCGGTACAAAAATATCCCCCAGTGTCTTAATTGCCCTTTTGAAAATATTCTGCTGCGCTGCCGCCGCCTGCTTGACTTCCGCTTTGGTAGCCGCCGACAGGCCGGACACCTGCAGAAATTCATCGTATACCTTATTGACCGTCCCTGTTCCAAGAATGATCTGAAGCTGTCCGGAAGCAAAAAATACGCCCTTCACCCCTTCGATTTCTTCCACTGCCTTGCTGTCACATTTGTCATTATCCGCAATCACAAGACGCAGCCTTGTCGCACAATGCGCCGCGGATATCAGGTTTTCTTTTTTTCCTACTTTATCATAGATCTGCTGTGCAACTTTCCGATAATCCATATTTCCCTCTCTTTCCATTTCCCTAAGAAAAACCCTGATAGATTTTCCAACCTTAAAACACTACTTTCATTCCATCATAGGCCGCTGCCATCCCATGCTCCTGCGCAAACGCCTCCAGCTGTTCATGGGTCATTTCCCCATTATGTGAAAAATGATTGATCACCTTCACCGTCTGCCCGTCCGCACATCCATGTTCCTCCAGCAGCTTTGCAAATGCAATATCATCCGGCAGCCCCATATGATAGCCGTCAATCTGTTTTCTGCCCATCGTAGCATCCAGCGAAATCAGGCTGTATTTATGCCCGAAGATACACTCCCATGCTTCCCTGCTTAAATTCATACCCGTGTCATGCCCGTATAAAAGGCATGTGCCCTCTTTTTCAATGATATAAATCAGGCATGTTTCCCTTTTGTCATGATCCGCGGGAACCGGAATAATATGATAACCATCCGCCATAAAATCCTCAAACGGCGCAATCTTAACAAAATGCACCGCATCATCCAACGGATGTACGCGGAACCGGTCAATCAGCACCGCATCGTAAAACGCCTTTTCCACGGCTTCATTCCCATATACATGCAGAATCCCCTGTGCATTATGCCCAAAATGCTCATGACGGTGAATCAGCTCTGCCGGGAAAAAGTGGTCCATATGGGAATGTGTAACCAGAAGGTGCCTGATCTTCCCCAAATCCATCCGGTTGGCCAATGCGTGGGCATATGTATCCGGCGGAAAATCAATCAGCAGGCTGCCGTCTATCACTGCCTGCGTCCTCGTGCGCAGTTCTTTTCCCCTTACTTCCCTTGCCCTTTTGCAAATCTCACAGCTACAGAAAAGAGCCGGCCACCCTTCCGCCGCTGCTGTACCTAAATACTGTATTTCCATAACATCCTCCTTTCCTGCGTTACGCAGATTTTCAATAGCATAAGTTGAATCATTTGTTACTTTACTAGTTATGGTACTAGTAATGGTACCGGTTACTTTATGATTTGTATTTTAGCATTCTGTCCTTTGCGTGTCAACCTTTTTTATAAAATTTCTGTAAAAATCTTCTTTGGAATATAAATGTGCCAGATACTTAGAAATGATTTCTTGTTTAGAACGGAAAACTTTGATTTCGGATAACAGAATTGGCTTGCGTTGCATTTTTCTACATGCCGGGAGATCTTGGTTAGCCGGGGGGGATGTGGCTAAGCGGACGACGCTACGGGCTGCGGCCAGGGGACGCGCCGGGAGACACACCTTGGGCGGACTGGGGCAAC
>CANOET010000334.1 GCA_947564835.1 uncultured Eubacterium sp.
AGTTAGCGATTAGTTCACCGCAGCGTTGCCCCAGTCCGCCCAAGGTGTGTCTCCAGGCAGATCCCCGGCCCACAGCCCGCAGAGTCGTCCGGTCAGCCACACCCCCTGGCCAAATAACCTCGTCCGGTCAGCCACACCCCCTGGCCAAACAACCTCTTCCGGTTATCCACACCCCTGACCAAACAACCTCTTTCGGTTAATCACATCCCCTGGCCAAACAATCTCTTCCGGTTATCCACACCTTTGGCCAAACAACCTTTTTCGAGAATCCAATAAACACAACACAATATCAAAAGGCATCCAGCCAACACTTTTGGTCTACACCTTACGCATCGCCTTCAGCACCGCCCCCATCTTAGGCTTCGTCCCATACAACAGCACCCCGACCCGGTAAATCTTCGCCGACACCACCCCGACGCCGATCACCGACAGTATAAGCACCCCAATCGATACCGCAATCTCATAAGACGGCACCGTACTCATTGCCAGCCGTGTAAACATTGCCATCGGGGAGGTAAACGGGATATATGAGCATACCTTCATAAGCATGCTGTCCACCGTCCCGTTTGCAAGTGCCATCATCGTAATAAAAAAGGCGATCACAAACAGCATGGTAACCGGCATTACAGCAGTATTTACATCCTCCAGCCTGGAAACCGTAGATCCGATTGCACCGTATAAAAAAGCATAAATCAAAAATCCAAGTACAAAAAAGACGAGCATATACACCAATAGCCACATCGGCATGCCAAACAGCGAAGAAATCAGCTGGTTGCCGTCCCAGTAGGATGCATTGATCTGAAAGAATAAAAACGCCGAGCCGAAAATGGCCAGCAGCTGTGTCAGGCCTGCCAGGCAGGAAGCTATGACTTTGCCAAACATCATGCTGACAGGTTTTGCGCTGGTAATTAAAAGCTCCATGGCCCGGGAGCTTTTTTCCGTAGCTACATTGGTGGTAATCATCTGTCCGTAAAGCAGGATTACAAAATATAATGCAAAAATCATAATATACGTATAAAAGAAATTCTGTGCCTGGTCTTTTCCGAGATTCACAGTTTTATGTTCCATATTAACCGCCAGGACGGATGCCGCTTCTTCGGCTGTCATACCTGCGCGCATCATGATATCGGTGCTGTATATATTGGAAAGCAGCCCGTTAGCAATCGTTGTATTTTGGTCATGCATGGAAAGATCCTTGACATAATACGCATAAGAAGTCAGGCTGTCCAGTACAAATGCACATGCTGCTTTTTCTTCCAGAATCTGTGATTTTATTTCATCCAGGCTGATATCCGTAAATTCTACCTGGTAATCTGCAAATGCCGCCGGAAAGCTCTCCTGCAGCAGCTGTGTATGTTCGGCGGTATTGCTGGAAACAAGCATTACCGGCAGTTCTTCGTCCGTGTCAGGTACAGGGTTTGTTGGCTGTCCGTCCTGCTCCGGTACAGGGTCTGTTGGCTGTCCGTCCTGCTGCGCCGTGACAGCGGGATTTTTTGATGAGCTGCTGCCGTCGATCAGCTGCCAGATCCGTGGAAAAAAAGTGATTACCGCAATCGCTGCAATCATAAATATGGTAAAGCCGATAAATATTTTATTGAACAGGCAGCCTTTCAGTTCATAGCACAGGATCGTGCCGAATTGGCGGATACCGGAAACAGGATGGACTGCAGGCGCTGTATATTCATGGTTCGTCATAGGATTTCCTTTCTTTACCTGGATATGTCCGGCCTTATGCCGGCTCCCTGGTATATTCTACAAAAATGTCATTTAAAGACGGTTCAAAGACTTTCATTTCGTCCAGGTCGTATGTCTGCGCAAGCAGCTTCATCACACGCTGCTTATCCTCCGGCCCGGGCAGTGTAAGCAGCAAGGCTCCGTCTTCGCTGACGGTACATGCCTGGCCGAAGGCAGCCGCAATCTGCGCGCTTTGCTCAGAACGTACGACCAGGCGGTTGCGCGGATAGTGCCGTTTGATTTCATGCAGCTCCCCGGTAAGCACTGCCTCTCCGCCGTTTAAAATGGCAATGCTGTCGCAAAATTCTTCAATATAGCTCATTTGATGGCTGGAAAATAAAACGATCTTTCCTTTCGCAATCTCTTCTTTTACGACATCCTTTAGCAGCATCGCATTCACCGGGTCCAGACCCGAGAACGGTTCGTCCAGAATAATCACCTGCGGGTTATGCGCCAGAGCAGTGATCAGCTGGATTTTCTGCTGATTGCCTTTGGAAAGGGTATCCAGACGTTTATTCCTGTGCTGTTGCATATCCAGGCGCTGCAGCCAGTAATCCGCGGCCTTGACAGCGCTGCGCTGGTCCATTCCCTTTAGCTTTGCAAAATATACGAGCTGGTCGATAATTTTCTTTTTCGGATACAAACCGCGTTCCTCCGGCAGATAGCCGAACTGTACGCGCTTGTGGTCAATGGGGGTATGGGAAAACAGAATTTCACCGCTGTCGGGCGGAAATACATCCATAAGAATACGGATAGAAGTAGTTTTGCCGGCTCCGTTCCGGCCGAGAAGCCCAAATGCTTTGCCGCCTTCGGCGCGGAACGAAATGCCTTTGAGGACTTCTTTTTCGCCAAAACTCTTATAGATGTTGCTCATTTCGAGTTCCATTTTATCAGGTCCTTTCGTTTTTGAGTGGCTATGCGGACGCCGGAACAGTGGGAAATGGTCGCCTGGTGCCCGTATAGACTTAAAAATTGCATTACAATATTACATACAGTTTTTTTATTTGATGCAGTATTGCAGTAGCATTATAGCAGATTTGATGCATAAATGGAAGTATCAATTTATTCCTAACCTGGATGAACCAGAACAGAAACACTTTTGAAATTGTGTTGCGTTTTTGAGTGGCTATGCGGACGCCGAATGAGGGGGGATGGTCTGGTTTCCGGCGCTGCTGGGCTTTGCCCCTGCGTTACATCGCAGAATGCCAAGGGCTTCTAAATATTCCTCAAACGTCGCTGGAAGCCCGCAAGAATTACTGTTATAAGTTGCATAACCCCGCCAGCAGCAGGACGGCATGTATATTTTTTCATTCTATGTTTTCTGAACGACTGCGCAGAAACGGTATCGCAATCTGTAAAAATATCTATACAAGAGATCTGTTTCTATGGTATCATGTAAGTACATCTTTTTTCAGTTTTCAGGTGAGATGGATCATTGGTGATTTTATATTAAGGATTTTGGAGTTTTGCAATTGTATATGTAAGAAATAAGAGAAAGGGGTGTGTTATTTATGAAGTATAAAAGAATTTTTTGGGGTGCGGGTTGTTTGATAGCATTTTTGTGCTATACAGGTATCAATGATTACAAAACACGATACAATTTATTGCTTCCATCTCTTGAAGAGGTGCAGGAAAATGGTTACGCCATCAATGAATATGGACAAACATATGGTCCATATCTGGGATATGGCCCGGAACCAGATCTAATAAGAGCGAAAGGGATCTCAGTGAACGGCGATAAAATTTTCGGATATATAAATCTATCTGAAAATGATGAACCAAAAACATTGGAAGAAGTATTAGCGTATACGGCAGATAAAGATGTGAACAGTTCATGGAATTTATATACGCAGGACGGCAGAACAATCATCGGTACCTTTCCTTATGTTAAATCCAATAAATAAATAAGAGGGTTTTGTTATGAGGAAAATTAACAAAAAAATCCGCACTTGATTTAACTTTAGATATTGTAAAGCTTACCAAAACCAGACTCTGTGGACTGTGGGCCAGGAATGCGCTGGGAGATACACCTTGGAAGGACATTTGAGGGGCGTTTTTAGCGGAGGTGAAATCCAGCGCTT
>CANOET010000335.1 GCA_947564835.1 uncultured Eubacterium sp.
CAATTGAGCCTAGTTTTTTGGTTCAGTTTTTCATAGATTACTTGACACTACCGTTTTATTCAGATGCAGATCATGATGATCCTTGTCCTTAATTTATTATAAAGGAGGCAGCAGAGTTTTGTCATTCAGTTTGTAATAGAATAATTGGCTGCTGCTTGTCCAAAAGGCCGGATTTTATTTCGTACGACAGTCTGGATTTGTAATATTTATCGAAATACGATAAAAAAATATTGCAATTCAGTTAAAAGTGTGTTATTCTGATTAAGAACATACAAAAAGAAAGGAGCCGGAATGAAACAGGAAGAAATTGCAAGGTGGCTGAAATGGATTACATACAGTATTGGCATTGCGGGTGCGGCGGTATTTTTTTTCCTCGTTCCGATGATTGCCGGGCAAATGCGGATGGAATATCCGCAGGCCGCTTATTTGTATTGGCCGGGGCTGGGATGTAATTTTTTGGTTGCGGCAGGCTGCTATTTAATTTTATATCAGTTTTGGACGGTATGCCGGGAGATCGGGCGGGATAATTCCTTTTCTATGGAAAACGCGCTGGCCTTTAAGCGGATCAGCAGGATTGCGGCAGGATTGGCCGCCCTATGGTTTACAGCGCTTGCAGCGCTTGCGTTCATGCGTGTTCTGCAGGCAGGGATTCTGTTGTTTTTGATTTTTGCCGTTTTTATCAGCTTTGCCGTGGCGATCTGTGCAGCTGCGCTGTCACATCTGGTATGGAAAGCGTATGAACTGAAACAGGAAAATGAACTGACAATTTAAATGGGGGCTGGGATGGCAATTATTATCAATATTGATGTGATGCTGGCAAAGCGCAAAATGAGCGTGACAGAACTGTCTGCGCAGGTGGGGATTACAATGGCAAATATATCCATCTTAAAAAATGGGAAGGCAAAGGCAATCAGGCTGGATACACTGAATAAAATCTGCCGGGCGCTGGACTGCCAGCCGGGGGATCTTTTGGAATACCAGGCAGAAGAAGCAGAAGGAAATATGCAGGAAAGGGAAAGGACACAGATGCATGGATGACGAAAAACAAACATATACGGAACAGGAAGAGGCAAAACAGCATACGGATACGGTACACAAAAGTGTGGACGGTTCCGGAGAGGAACCTGCGGGAGAGCAGACAGGTCCGGTTTACCAAAGAGCAGATCTTTATACAGATATGCTGCTGATGGAAGAACCACCTGCGGTGCAGGCCGGATACTTCCGGCTGTTTGCATTGCCAAGCCTTTTGTATGCTGCTGTATATACCGTATGTATGTTTCGCAACAGCAGCGGAATTACGATGCCGGTCTGGATACTGGCTACGATTGTGTATGCTTGTACCATTAGGAAGAAAGCGTCTGGCATGAAACCGGAAGGTGTGTGGAAAACAAAGATCTCGGGTACCGGGTGGATCTGTATCGCGGTTATGCTGCTGCTTGGCATTGCGACTTGCCTGACAGATCATGATTCTGTTATTCTTTTTAATTATATTGGATTTTTCCTGATGCTCTTATTATTTTTGATGCATCAGTTTTACGATGACAGCCAGTGGGACTTTACAAAAAGCCTGGCGGAAATGTTTGCTGCCGTATTTGGGGCGGTCGGATGTATGTTTCTGCCTTTTACAGACGGCCATGCATTTTGCAGGGAGAAAAATATAAGGAAAAACAAGACGGTGCGCGCCGTTTTAATCGGCGTGATGCTTGCGGTTCCGGCGCTTTTATTTTTAGGATTTTGTCTGGCATGCGCGGACGCTGTTTTTGACACGATGATCGGGCATCTGATGATGGGGCTGCGCTTTCCGGTAAAAGCGGCGCAGGCATGCCTTATGCTGCTGTTCGGATTCTTTTCCTCCTATTGCGGCATGCGTTATCTGTCGCGCCGGTGCGGTGCAAATGTAGCGGTGCATCAGACGGCCTTTGATCCGGTAATTGCGATGACATTCACCGGGCTGCTGCTTTTGATGTATCTGGTGTTCTGCGGTGTACAGATCCTGTATTTGTTTGCAGGCGGTATGAACCTGCCGCAGGGAATGACCTATGCGCAGTATGCACAGCGTGGATTTTATATGCTGCTGTTTGTATGCCTGGTAAATTTTGTGCTTGTGCTGCTGATACGGAAATATTTTGCACAGCATAAGGTGCTGGATACCATGCTGATCTGCATATGCGCATGTACATTCCTTATGATGGCTTCCAGCGCTTACCGGATGGTTTTGTATATTTCGGTTTATCAGCTGACCTTTCTGCGGGTGCTTGTATTGGCTGCGCTTGGCGTACTGGCGCTTTTAATGGCGGGTGTCGTGCTGGTGATTGTGCGGCCGCGGTTTTTATTGTTTCGTTACAGCATCGCCGTAGTCAGTGCGGCCTGGCTGTGCCTGGCATTTTCCCATGTGGATGCAGTGATCGCCTCGTATAATCTGTCGCATGCAGCAGAAAATCCCGGACGTATGGACTGGCAGTATTTATCACGTCTGTCCCTGGATGCGGCTCCGGTGATCGCAGATTATTATGAACATGCATCGGCGGATGTGCAAAAACAGCTGCAGGAAGGGGTACAGCAGGCTAAATGGAAGTCCAAAGGATTGGTGAAGAGTACCGGGCGGTTGTCTGCGCGGGAGGAAACGGCTGTGCAGACGGACTGGTTTGGGAATTATGTGAACAGGGTTGTTCTGGCAGAAAAGGAGATGGGGGTGCGCAACTTTAATGTATCGAGATATCGGGCGGTCCAGGCATTTGAGAAATATCTGACATTTTAAGTACTGCAGCAGAAATGGTATTGTGTGATACGTCCGTCCGGACGCTGGTACTGTGCTGCACAATAAACGGTGCATAAACACTTGCTTTTTGCGTAACGCAGTACCAGGCTGATTTGCAGTACCAGGCTGATTTGCAGTACCAGGCTGATTTGCAGTACCAGACTGATTGCAATACTAAGCTGTTTTTGCAGTACCAGGCGTTTGGATATTCCGTCAGCTTACCAGGCGTGCGCATCCACAATGATCTGGCAGCTTTTCATTACCTCCAGCGCAGCCTCATGCTTTTGTACCGTAACTCCCGCACAGCATCCCGCATCCACAAAGACCGGCAGCTCGGGCAGGACAGATTTGATCAATAATGCATTGGATATCACACAAATATCCGTACACAATCCAGCCAGCTCCACACCGTCCAGCAGGCCATCTTCATAAGCTGCCTTCAGATCCTCCGCCAGACGGATACTCCCAAAGCAAGGTTTCTGATATACTTTCACTTTTCGTTTTTTGCGCAGCTCCTCCAGTTCCGGCACAAGTTCCCAACCCCTTGTCCCCTTGATACAGTGAATTACCGGCAGCATTCTTCCTTCCTGGGTTTCCAGATAATTTTCAAAATGGGTATCCTGGGTCATAAGTATTTCACCCTCAAAATTTTCTGCTTTTTCGACCAATCGCGGCAGCATCTGCTGTGCTTGTTTTGTACCGAGCGCTTCTGTTACAAAATCGTTTTGTACGTCAATGATGACCAGTTTTTTCTTCATTTTCCATTCCTTTCTGATTGTCAGGGAGAGCGTTTCCTATTCCGGAAATGCTGGTAAACTGCAAAGTGGTTCTTTATATCCTATTATACATTTATGGAAGGTAATCCGCAAGACTTTATCCAGGTTGGATCTGAATGGATGTCGTTCCTGGTTGGGGGCTTTATACATTAGGTGCTAAAAACGATTTTTTGCGCAAAGTGGCAAAATTTTAACTTCAGGCGGCAGAATTGACATTGTGTTGCGTTTTTAGTGGCTATGCGGACGCCGGATGAGGGGGAAAGGGCCTGGCTTCCGGCTC
>CANOET010000336.1 GCA_947564835.1 uncultured Eubacterium sp.
GCGATTAGTTCACCGCAGCGTTGCCCCAGTCCGCCCAAGGTGTGTCTCCCGGCACGTCCCCGGTCCGCATCCCGCAGAGTCGTCCGGCTAGCCACCTCCCCCCCCTGGCCAATCAAGCTCTATCGGAAAGCCAAAAAACGCAACACAATCTCAATTCCGCCTCCAGAAAAAATTTTCACCCCGCCCAAATCAAAATAGTTACAAAATATTTAAAAAAATGTCTGGAAAAACCGCGTAGAATGCGATAGAATACAATTGAGAAAACACAGAAAGAATGAGAGTGTGCCATGAGCGTAAAAATGACTGACATAGATAATACAAGGCTGGAAGAGGCCATGCAGGTATATATGAAAGACCAGAATAAGGAAACGCTTGTACAGCTGGTCTATGCCATCCAGGAGACAAAACTGTTTGTCCCGGCGATGGCGGTAGAGAAAAAGGGAGGCTTTCAGCCGTATATTATCAAAAATTCGGAAGGCGATCTGTATATGCCGGCGTTTACCGGGATGAAAAAGTTTCCGCAGAATCAGAAATATCAGGGTATGCTGAAAATACAGTACAAACAGTGCGTGGCTATGCTGCTCGACCATCCGACGCTTGTACAGGGCATTGCGCTGAACCCGTTTTCGGACAATCTGATGCTGAAGTCGCAGATGCTGGAATTAAGCCGGAAGGTGGAACAAAGCGCCAAGGAGCAGCCAAAGGCCTACAAGGTGAAAACGGATGATTTCCGTATGATTGTGCGCCATAATGTCGAGTTCCACAAGATTCCGCAACGGCTGTTTGAACAAAAGCTGGAGTTCATCCGCGGCATTTCCGAGGAGACGCTGTGTACGCTGTACCAGGAGCCGTATACCGAAGTCGGGCAGGAAAAGAATTATCCGTATACGAAGGATGATTTTGAGATGATGGAGCTGAGTATCCGTGACGATCTGAGTATTATGCAGATCCTTCCGCCGTCACAGTATCTGTATCAGACAAACTGCCGGGAGCTTTATATTGCCTGGAACCCGCTGACGGAGCAGGTCGGTTATTATGTGATCGAAAAAGGGCTGGACACGGAAGAGGTGAAATTCCATCTGGATGTATTTAAAGAGGACGGCACCTGGGAACAACGGGAGGCTGCGCCTTTGGACGGTAATGTTATGAATCGTGTAATGGAATTGTTTGGAGGAGAACCATGATCACAATAGGGGTGGTGATGAGCAACGCGTATGCGGATTACTCGTCACATGTCATTCGCGGGCTGTGCAGGCGGGCGAAGGAGCAGGAGAATGTCAATCTGATCTTTTTCCCGGGAATGCTGGACAGCGACCTGGAGCAGAAACAGGAAAACAGACAGGCAGGAGGCTATGGAGATGCCATTGAATTTGTGGATGTGCTGATCGTTTCGGACCAGAATATGCTGCAGATGCTGCTGGAATGCCCGGAAGGGTCGATCTTTGCAAATGTGCTGGAGCGGATTCCGTATCTGCTGCTTAAGGATGATACAGGGAAGGTATTGGAACAGGCATGCGCGCTGGCGGAAGGCCGCAGTGCGGAACCTCCGGAGCCGGAAGAGGAAGCTCCGGAGGAAGATCTGTTCGCAAGGCCGCGCCTGAACAAAGCGCAGCGGCGCAACCGTTTTGAGCGCGCGCTGGAATTTGCGATGAAAGCGCATAAGGGGCAGGTGCGCAAAGGCTCGTCGGTGCCGTATATTGTACATCCGATCGAAACGGCGCTGATTGCAATGACGCTGACCAGGGATCAGGATATTATTCTTGCCTCCCTGTTTCATGATATTATTGAGGATACGGGCTACAGCGCAAAAGATATAGAAGACGCATTCGGCAGCCGGGTCGCGCATATGGTCCAGATGGAGAGCGAAAATAAACGCAAGGGCCAGGATGCGGCTGAGACCTGGAAGATCCGCAAACAGGAATTTATCGATGGGCTGGACCACAAATCCAGGGATGAAAAAATAATTGCGCTGGCAGATAAGCTGTCCAATATGCGCGCAACCAGACAGGGCTATTTAAAAAATAATGAGAAATTCTGGGAACGTTTTCACCAAAAGGATAAAAAGATGCATGGCTGGTATTACCGGACAGTTGCAGAAAAGCTGCGGGAATATGAAAATACGGAAGCCTGGAAAGAGCTGGACCGCCTGATCTGGGAAGTGTTTGAGATGTAGCCGCCTGATCTGGGAAGTGTTCGGGATGTAGTCGCCTGTTCCTGTAAAATTTGGAGAAAAAGGAGTATGGCCGTGGAACTGCCGCAGGATTTTAAAGAACGTATCAGGCACCAGTTGGGAAATGCTTACATGGATTTTCTGGCGTGCTATGAAAAAGAGCGGGTATACGGCCTGCGTTATAATCCGCTGAAAATCGAAAAAGAAGCGTTAAGGCTGCTGCTTGCCCGTCATATCCCGCTGGAGCAGGTACCGTGGGCAGCGGAAGGGTTTTATTATCCGGCGGATACGCAGCCGGGCAGGCTGCCGCTGCATGAGGCCGGAGCCTTCTATATCCAGGAGCCGAGCGCAATGGCTGTTGTGGAGCTGCTCGATCCAAAGCCCGGGGAAGTAATCCTGGACCTGTGTGCGGCTCCGGGCGGAAAAAGTACGCAGATTGCAGGGCGCATGCAGGGGCAAGGGCTGTTAATATCCAATGAAATCATTCCGCAGCGGGCAAAAACATTGTCGCGCAATATCGAACGGATGGGCGTCCGCAATGCCGTTGTGCTGAACGAATCACCAAAATGGCTGGCGGAACGTTTTTTGCTGTATTTTGACAGAATCCTTGTAGACGCGCCCTGCTCCGGGGAAGGGATGTTCCGCAAGGATCCTGATGCCCGCGGGGAATGGAACCTGCAGCAGGTGCAGGCATGCGCCAAAAGGCAGCGGGAAATCCTGTCCCAGGCAGCCGTCATGCTAAAGCCGGGCGGTATCCTCGTCTATTCCACTTGTACATTTGCGCCGCAGGAAAATGAGCAGATGGCGGAGTGGTTTGTACAGGAATATCCGCAGTTTTCACTTATGAAGAGTATACAGCTGTGGCCGCATCTTGTGCAGGGCGAGGGACATTACGCTGCCAGTTTTCAAAAGGACGGACGAGCAGCAAAGCTGCAGGAATCCAGACCAGCCGGATGCAGCCGCGGCAAATCTGAGCTGTTCGGATCAGATCGGGAGCTGCCGGGGGCGAAGGGCTGTAAGATGCGGGGAAGCTTTGAATCCGCTTATACGGAATGGAATGATTTTTGCAAGGAAACGCTGTCAGAAAATATGCAGGCATGGCTGTCCCGACAGATGGCGGCAGGCCGGATCGAACCGTTCGGCGAACAGCTCTATCTGCTGCCGCCGGGCATTCAAAGCCTCGACGGCTTAAAGACAGAGCGCCCGGGACTACAGCTTGGCTGCTGTAAAAAACGGCGCTTTGAACCGTCCCATGCTTTGGCTATGGCTCTTGCACCGGACGATGCCGTACAAACGCTGGAGCTGGAAGAACCCGAACAGTTCCTGCGGGGCAGTACAGTTCCCTGCGGACAGCAGAAAGGATATACCCTGGCAACCATACACGGTTGTTCCATCGGGTGGGGCAAGGCGTCGCAGGGAGTGCTTAAAAATCATTATCCCAAAGGGCTGCGGAAATTTTAAATGTGAAAAACAGTATCATAGCCTGGATGAACCAGAAAAGGAATACTTTTGACATGGTGCTGCGTTTTTTTGTGGCTATGCGGACGCCGGATGAGGGGGAAAGGGCCTGGCTTCCTGCTCCTATTC
>CANOET010000337.1 GCA_947564835.1 uncultured Eubacterium sp.
GCTAAAAGCGCCCCTCGAACGTCCTTCCAAGGTGTGTCTCCCGGCGCGTCCCCTGTCCACAGCCCGCAGAGTCATCCGGTTAGCCACACCCCCTGCCCACAGCCCGCAGAGTCATCCGGTTAACCACACCCCCTGCCCACAGCCCGCAAAGTCATCCGGCTAGCCACATCCCCTGCCCAATCAAAATCTTTATCCGCACATCCCCTGCCCCCTCATCCAGCGTCCGCATACCCAAAAAAACAGCTTAGCACCTAACATTTTCTGCAAAATCAACAATAAAATAATCTGCCAACTGCCGTATTTTCTCTGCATCCTCTTTACTCGCCTCATCCGCCACGCCGATCACGCGGTAACCCGCCTCTTTTGCCGTGCAAATCGCATACAGCCCGTCTTCCACAACCCACGTGCCAGACGGCGCGCTGCCCATTTTCCCAGCCGCGGCATGGAAAATCTCCGGGCTGTCCTTCCCTCTGCCAAATTCACCACAGGTCAGGATTTCTGTAAAATAAGACAGTATCCCAAGACGTTCAAATGCAGACACTACCAACGGCTGGTCATTAGAAGTTGCAACCACCATCGGAACCCCGGCATCATACAGTGTCTTTAAAAACAGTTCTGCCGCCCGTTTACACCCGGTTTCGTTCTGGTAAGCCTCTTGCACAACCCCGATAATACCAGCCAAAATCTCCTCTGCATTCTGTTCCAGTCCAAATGTATTTTTAATATACTCTGCTCCTTGCTGCATTGTCATGGAAAATAAAATCTTCCCTAAAGATTTCGGCGCGCAAATCCCCAAGGTGGCCAGATAACGTTCTCCGCTGTGGGACCAGACCGGCATGGAATCCAGCAGTGTTCCGTCCACATCAAAGATCATCCCTTCCACGGTCTCCCTTTTTATAAAATGTTCATAAAATAATGCCATCAAATCCCCCTATCCTCTATCCGTACAGACATTTTTAAATGCAATCCGTTCCCGTCAGGGTGAAGTAACCTGTTTAAATGCAATCCATTTCCGTCAGGGCAAAGTAACCTGCATCGCCTTCTCCCTAAGCCGTTTTACGACCTGGCGGATATCCTTCTGCGCAAAGACCGCGCTTACTACAGCAATCCCGCTAATCCCGCTGCTTTTCAGTTTGTCCATATTATCCTCCGTAATCCCTCCGATCGCCACTACTGGTATTGTAACAGACCGGCAGATTTCCGCCAGACGTTCAAACGAAATCACTTTAGCATCCTGTTTGGTCCCCGTCTGAAAAACCGCGCCGACCCCCAGATAATCCGCCCCCTGCTCCTGCGCCAGCACTGCCTGTTCCACAGTTCTTGCAGACACACCAATGATCTTATCAGGGCCTAATATGGCACGCGTACTGCAAAGATCCAAATCTTCCTGCCCGATATGTACACCATCTGCATCTGCCCTTTGCGCAATCTTGGGATCATCGTTAATGATCAGCGGCACATGATATCTGCCACACAGCCGTTTCATCTGCACCGCCTCTTCCAAAAATTCCTGTTCCGCCAGCTTTTTTTCACGCAGCTGCAGCATCGTAATACCGCCTTGCAGCGCTTCCTGCACCTGTTCGTATAAAGTATGCCCCTGCAGCCATCTGCGGTCTGTTACCGCATACAAAAGCAGGTCTTCTTTCCTGCAGTTCAATCTGATCCCTCCTGTCTGCGCCTGTTTTCCCATGCATCATTAGAATAAAAAAACGACACCCATGCCAGGTATCGTCTTGTATTTCGTCACTTACCGGATAAATCTGTCCGGACGAATCTAATACTTCCCTACGTTGGCATGATCCAAATCAGGTTCCGGGTCTAAGCACTGTCAGCTTACTCTCAGCCCATTTGTATGGACTCCCCACGTTTTTTATGTCCAGATCTATTATAGCAATGTCTCCTGCAATGTGCAAGGACTTTTTCCGGCCCAAGCAGCAGATAAATATCCGGATGGCTTGCGGGCTGGCTGATCAATCTCTTTCAGGAACCCCCACCCCAAAAAAACTTCAGCACATTTCACTCCCGCAGCCGTACCCGCACATGCACCAAATCCCCCGGCTGTTTCGCAATCTTTGCGCGGATCTCTTTGCGAATCCCTATCACATAGCACACAGAACCATCCGGATACTTCAAACCCATATTGACAACGCTTCCGTCATACGGCTCGCCGTCAAATTCCGCATGTACCTTTGCGCGCCCTGCGTGAAATTCTTCTCTGACATCATACGGAAACGTGACATAGGCGCCTCCTTTTTTCTCTGCTTCCTGAATCACACTGTCATATTCGTATACTTTTTCTTCCATGCAAAAACTCCTCTCTGCTTCCGCTGCATACACAATATAATACCCAAAAGCAAGATGCATCATTCTTGCATTTCCACCCCGCCCACGCTATAATGGTAACAGTTCAGATCAACCTTGAACAGCTACCCCAAATGCTGCTGTTTGCAATCCACATCTGAAACAGCAGCATTATATCAAACTATCATCATAACACAAAAAGAGGAATATCACTATGTCAGGTTCAACATTCGGAACAATTTTTAAAATTACCACATGGGGAGAATCCCACGGCGCAGGTGTCGGTGTTATTATTGACGGCTGTCCCGCCGGCCTGCCCCTTACCGAGGAAGACATCCAGACCTGGTTAGACCGGCGCAAACCCGGCCAGTCCAGGTTCAGTACGCCGCGTAAAGAAGATGATCTGGTAGCGGTCCAGTCCGGTATTTTTGAAGGCCGTACAACCGGCACCCCGATCTCGCTCATCGTTTATAACAAAAACCAGCGTTCGGCGGATTACAGCGAAATTGCATCCTATTACCGCCCGGGCCATGCGGATTATACGTTTGACCAAAAATACGGATTCCGCGATTACCGCGGCGGCGGCCGTTCCTCTGCCCGTGAAACGATCGGGCGGGTGGCGGCGGGCGCTGTGGCAGCCAAACTGCTTGGGCTTTTGGGCGTCCGTTTTCTGACATATGTCAAAAGTATTGGCCCCGTTACGATCGACCCTGCCCGCTTTGACGCGTCGGAAATCTGCAAAAATCCGCTTTCTATGCCGGATGCACAGGCTGCGGCAGATGCACAGGACTATCTTAAGACCTGTATGCAGTCCGGCAATTCCTCCGGCGGAATTGTAGAATGTATCATTACCGGAGTCCCTGCCGGTATCGGGGAACCGGTCTTTCAAAAGCTGGACAGCGAGCTGGCAAGGGCTGTGTTTTCTATCGGCGCCGTTAAAGGCTTTGAAATCGGCGATGGTTTTGCCGCGGCACGCGCAACGGGGCTTTCGAACAATGATGCGTTTTATTACAACGAAAAAGGTATTTTATGCAAAAAGACTAATCATGCAGGCGGTATCCTCGGAGGTATCAGTGACGGCAGCGACATTATTTTCCGGGCGGCATTCAAGCCAACCCCTTCCATCAGCGCACAGCAGGACACTGTGACAAAAGACGGCGAAAATAGATCTGTCTGTGTCAAAGGCCGCCATGATCCGGTCATCGTACCGCGCGCTGTAGTTGTTGTGGAAGCAATGGGCGCCTTAACATTGGCCGATTTGATGTTAGAAAATATGGCTGCGCGGATAGACACGGTGCTTTCATTTTACCAGAACCGGTAATTGGAAGGATCGCTCGGCCTTTTGGACGAATGTGACTAACCGGACGACTCTGCGGGATGTGGCCAGGGGACGCGCCGGGAGATACACCTTGGGCGGACTGGGGCAACGCTGCGGTGAACGAATCGCTAA
>CANOET010000338.1 GCA_947564835.1 uncultured Eubacterium sp.
ATTCTGGAATAGGAGCCGGAAGCCAGGCCCTTTCCCCCTCATCCGGCGTCCGCCTGGCCAACCAAAAAGCACAACACAATGTCCATTCTGCCGCCTGTCATCAGATTTGTCCATTTTGCGCAAGAAATAACTCCTATGCGCTTAAATATACTCTTTGATCAGAAATACAAAACTAATCAGACACGGAACCGATAACAGTGTCATAAATGAATAATTGTTGTAAACAATGGAATCCAGCAAAATATACAGCCAGAACAAAAACCCGCTAATCCGCAAAAACAAATGAAACCTTTGTTCCATCCTCTTTTTTGCCGCAAAATATTCTTCCCAGTCAATATCATTTCTGTTAAAGTCCTTCATAATAGGTACCCCCTAATTTACATTGATGTTGTAATTATACTATATAAACAAGGCGGTGTCTATCTTTTTTTACATTTTTTTACTAAAACCGAAAATCCCTTTCCCCGTTTTGTATATTTTCAATATATTCCGCTGCCTTGTTACGGACCTTTTCATTCGTAATCTTCTTTAATTCCTCTGCAATCAGCTTTTCCCCGATCTCTTTCGTCTGCGGCGACGCATAATCTTCCAAAAATTCTTTCAGTGTCATCAGCGCATTCGGATGGCAGCAGTTCACAATCTGCCTGCTTTTTAACAGCTCCATAAAACGGTCACCCGTACGGCCCGCACGGTAGCATGCCGTGCAAAAGCTAGGCACATATCCAAGCTCCATCAGCCAACGCACCACCTCTTCCAGGGTCCGCCTGTCGCTGACATCAAACTGCGCGGAATTATCCTCCTCTGCTTCTTCCTCATAGTAGCCGCCGACACTCGTCCTGGAGCCGCCGCTGATCTGGGAAATACCAAGGTGCAGCACTTTTTTACGTGTCTCGGCAGATTCCCTGGTCGATACAATCATTCCGGTATATGGTACGGCAATGCGGATACACGCTACAATTTTTTCAAATGTCTCGTCTGAAATGCCGTTATCAAATACATCCGGGTCAATATCATCCGCGCGGCGCACCCTCGGAACACTGATCGTATGCGGCCCGACGCCTTTATACGCCTCCAGATGCTCCGCATGCATTAAAATCCCGACAAAATCATAGCGGTAATGATTCAGCCCGAACAAAACCCCTAGGCCCACATCATCAATCCCGCCGTCCATCGCACGGTCCATGGCTTCGGTATGGTAAGCATAATTGCTCTTCGGCCCGGTCGGATGCAGTTTTTCATACTGCTGCTTATGATAAGTCTCCTGAAACAGAATATAAGTACCAATCCCGGCTTCTTTCAGCTTCCGGTAAGACTCCACATCCGTTGCCGCAATATTAACATTGACGCGGCGGATAGCGCCGTTTTTATGTTTGATGCTGTAGATCGTATGGATACATTCCAGAATATATTCCAGCGGATTGTTCACCGGATCCTCCCCTGCCTCCAGCGCCAGCCGTTTGTGCCCCATATCCTGCAGCGCAATCACTTCCCTGCGCACCTCTTCCTGCGTCAGCTTCTTTCTTGCGATATGCTTGTTTTTTGCATGGTACGGGCAGTATTCGCAGCCGTTGATACAGTAATTGGACAAATAAAGCGGTGCGAACATCACGATCCGGTTGCCGTAAAACTCCTGCTTGATCTGCTCTGCCAGCTGGCGGATCTCTTGATTTTTCTCTTCCAGTTCACAGTCTAACAAGACGATGGCTTCTTTATGGGAAATGCCTTTCATTTTTTTTGCTTTTTCGAGTATTTCTGTGATTAATGCTTCATTGTTTTTATTTTTCTGCGCGTAGTCCAGGCATTCCCGGATTTCTTCATCACTGATAAATTCCTCTGCTTTTGGTGACATTACGTTGTACATGCTTTTACTTCCTTTCTGTTTTGGATATTCTCATCTATTCCGGCATTTTAGAATAGGCAACCTTCGCCGACACTCCTTTCATCCTTCCAAGCTTGCCGCTCAGCGCACTGATCACATCCTGCGGCGCATCCATCGCAATGCTGATCAGCGACACCCCGCGCTCCCGGTGCGGGATCCCCATCCTGCCGATAATATAGCTGCTGCACCCATGAAGCAGCTCGTTTAGTTCCCTTACACTGTCCGCCTGCTCCACAACGATCGCAATCACAGCTAACTTTGTGTTTGCTTCCATACTTCTGCCTCCAGAAAATTCTTCCCCATGCCGCTGCATGCCGCCGGTACCTGCGGCAGCTCCACCTGATCCAGAATCCCGTTCAGATACGCAATCGCAACGCCGTAATTAGTCATTGGGACCTGCTGCTGTTTTGCGGCATCTACCCTGGACATCACATGCCTGCGGTTAAACATACAGGCACCGCATTGGATAACCAGGCTGTACGCAGACAAATCCTGCGGAAAATCCGCCCCGGATACCAGGTCAACGGCCAGCCCCGCACCGATTTTTTTCCGCAGCAGGCGCGGCAGCTTTTCCCTGCCGATATCTTCTTCCAGCGGCGCATGGGTGCAGCATTCCGCGATCAGTACCCGGTCCTGCTGCGTCAATGTGCCGATCACATGCGCCCCTTGTACAAAATAATCCATATCACCCTTATATGCCGCAAACAGTGTAGAAAAGGAGGTGAGTTTACTCTCCTGCGGTTTTTGCTCATAAATGGTGCGAAATACCTGCGAATCGGTAATGATCAGCTTCGGCGGACGCTTCAATGCCTCTAGCGCCTGCGCAAACTGCCCGGTTGTCGTACACATGGTCAGGCACTTTTGATCCAGCAGCTCCCGGATCGTCTGCACCTGCGGCAGGATCAGCCGCCCCTTCGGCGCCTGGATATCCTGCGGCATCACCAGTATCACCAAATCCGACGGCCCCACAAGTCCGCCTGTGATCAGACGGGCCTGTTCCTGCTGCATTCCGGCAAAGGCTGTGACCAGCGACTGTTTGAGTTCCCCGATTCCTTGTTTTGTTTCGGCGCTTACCAGCAGCGGATTCTGCCCAAACCCGCGATGGATCCGCTCTGCCAGCTGCCCGGCCTGCGCAGTAATATCTGTTTTATTCAGTACAAGAATCACAGGCGTATCGCGCTTGCGCAGTAATTCAAACCAGCGCTTTTCTTCCGTAAAATCCTCCTCTGGCCCGCCGGCAAATACAAGCACCGCAAGATCTGCCTGCCCCGCCGCCCGCTTTGCCAGCGCCACCCGGCTGTTCCCCAAAGATCCGGTATCGTTAAAGCCCGCCGTGTCAATCAGTACACAAGGCCCTATACCATGGATTTCCATCGGCTTTTTCACCAGGTCAGTCGTAGTCCCCCCGACCTCAGACACAATGGAAATCTGCTGGCCCGCCAATGCATTGATTAATGACGACTTTCCGCTGTTCATCCTGCCGAAAAACGCAATATGCGTCCGGTCAGCGCTGGGCGTATCGTTTAATGTAGTCCCCATTTTTTCTCCTTTCCCAGATATAACCGGATCCGGCGCATGCAAAAAGCCGTAAAACAGAATCGTACCCGAAAAGAACCGGCCTGTTTTACGGCTGATAAACAAAACACAGACTTCTTCTTTCCTTCATGCAATCCTTCCGGTCAGTACATCTGAACTATTTGATTGATTGATACAGATACGCAGGGCTTGCTTTGTATCTGTATGTTTCATTGATTCATACGTTAGCCAGGGGATGTGGCTAAGCGGACGACTCTGCGGGCTGCGGCCAGCGGAGGCGCCGGGAGACACACCTTGGGCGGACTGGGGCAACGCTGCGGTGAACGAA
>CANOET010000339.1 GCA_947564835.1 uncultured Eubacterium sp.
CCCAGTCCGCCCAAGGTGTGTCTCCCGGCGCGTCCCCTGGCCCCAGCCCGCAGAGGCGTCCGGTCAGACACATCCACTGGCTAACCAGGATCTTTCGGGAACCCAAAAAACGCGACACAATGTCAATTCTGTCGCCCAGAGTCAAAATTTTGCCATTCTGCGCAAAAAATCGTTTCTAAGCGCCTAATCCGTATTACCAAAAAGTGTACTTTTTGACAGTTTTTTTCAGATCATGATCTGCAATAATATTGTTGGAATTTTAAATAGATTTAGATACGAAATTCAGATTTTTTAGGAAAGTGAGTCAAAAAAAGCAAAATAAAACTTGCATGTATGATCATAATATGGTAAATTTAAGAAGAAAATTACTGCTATCAAAAAGTACACTTTTTGATAGCAGTAACTATGTCAGCAACCTTTTTAGTGTTGCGGTTTCTCATATTTTTTAAAAATTTTTTCTGCAAACGCCCGGACCTCCTGCCGCAGTTCCCATGGCTCCAGCAACTCCGCACCGTCTCCAAATGATGCAATCCAGCTGATCACACTGCTTTTATCTGCAAACCCGCAAGAAAATAACAAAGTCTGATCCGGCTGTTCTACAAAGCTTTCCGGGCCGTATTCTTCGATAAGGCGCCATTTATAGGCAGGCTGTATCCGTGCTTTTATCTGATAAATATTAGGAAATACACGCCGGGCGGACAGATCCGGCAGCGGCGCGGCGCGTTTTTCAAAAGAGCCTTGCACCGTAAGCTTTGTCATCCGTCCCAGCTTAAAAAGGCGGAAATCCTGCCTGGTTTCGCACCAGCTCCACAGATACCAGCTTGCCCATTGAAATAACAGGTCATATGGTTCTACAGTTCTTTCAGATTCTCCTTTCGGTGCAAAATACGAAAAAGAAACTTTGCGGCAGGAAAGAATCGCATCGTGCAGCAGCTCTATTTTCGGCGACAGCGAATCTTTATACCAGGAAGAAAGGTCAATAAAAATATGCCCGTCCCCTGCAAGCAGGCTGGATGACCCTGCGGACAGTTTTTCCATTAGGCAGGCATAACGGTTGGTCCCGCTTACGCTGTCAAGGCTGCGCAGCCCTGCTAAAATGGCCTGCAGATCCGATTTGCTAAGAAGTGTGCGGTCGATTTTATAACCTTCCATAATCGATACGCCGCCGTTTTGCCCTGGTTCTGTGCGAAGCGGAATCCCGGCCATGCAAAGCGCTTCAATATCCCGGTTGATGGTCCGTTTGGATACTTCAAATTTTTCTGCCAGCCATGGGGCTGTCACTTTTTCCTGCTGCAGCAGGATCGACAGGATTCCGATCATGCGGTCAAGCTTCATGAGTTACTCCCTTTATCTCTTTTGTGAGCTAGTGCTCCATCCGGGCAGAAATTAGAGTTTAGTGCAGTCTGATTCGCGTCAGTGCAAGGCAAAATTTCGACGGCGATGTGGTTCCATCGACTAGAAATTTTAACGCAGCAATGGCATGAATCAGGCTGTAATAAACTCTAATTTCTTCCCGGATGGAGCACTAGCTTACTTTCATTTATGGATATACATCCTTGTCAGTTCTGGTTCCCCGTCTCCTTGTACCATACAGAGAAATTCCCAGCCATAACGTTCATAAAAAGAATTGTGGTCCGTGACAAGATATAAATTGTCAATCCCTTTTTCTTTCATATCCGCACATGCATATTCCAGCAAAGCACCGGCAATTCCCTGGCAGCGTTTGTCCTCTTCGGTATAAACCGCACAGATATTCGGCTCCAGGTCTTTTCTGTCATGAAAATCATTTTCTATCACGCCAAGGCCGCCGATGATCCGTTCTTTTTCCATCGCCATATACCATTGCGGAACAGCGCTGCTTTCTGCCAAACATGCTTCCATGCTCTTCGAATAAGCGTTCAAAGGAATGCCCCATTTCTCATGAAACCATTGCGCAGCTTGTTCTTTCTTATCCGGATAATCTGTTAATCTTATAATCTTATAATCCATTCTGTCATCTCCTGTTGTCTTCTATCATCTACTCCGGCCAATGTAAACGCTTCTGTTCACTTTCCCTTTCGTTTGTAAAAACACAGCTCCGGCATCCGCCCGCCAGATGCAGCAAGTCTTCCCGTTTATATTTGGTACCCTCTTCCCCAGACCGTGCGGACATATTCCTTGCCTCCCGCCGCTTCCCGCAGCTTGCTCCTCAGATTTGCGATATGAACCATTACGGTGCTTTCCGAATGGCAGAACACTTCTTTCCAGATCTGTTCATAAATCTGCGCCACAGACAGCACCATGCCTTTATGGTCCAGCAGCAGTTTCAGGATTTCATATTCTTTTAACGTCAGCCGGACCTCTTTTCCGCCGACCCACGCCTGTCTGGTATCTGTATCCAGCGACAGATCTTCATGGCAGATCATATGCCCGCCGGCCCCCTGCCCGTTATACTGCCGGTAACGCCGCAGCTGCGCTTTGACCCTGGAAACAAGCTGAACCGGATGAAACGGCTTAATAATATAATCATCGCCGCCTGCCATCAGCCCCTGCACGACGTCCATATCCTCCGCCTTTGCAGACATAAAAATAATCGGCATTGTCTGACTCTGGCGGATTTTCATACAGGCTTCAATCCCATCCATACCGGGCAGCATAATATCCAAAAGGATCAGGGCAACCCGATAGGCATGCAGCACCTCCAGCGCCTGCGCGGCATCCTTGCATTTGATATATTTAAACCCTTCATTTCCAAGATAGATACCAAGAAGATTGCGGATATCAAGGTCATCGTCCACAATCAGGATATAATCTTCTTCCATTGGTGTGTCGCCCCTTTTCTTCTATGAATAATTTTATCAGACCGTTTTTGCCATTATAGCAGGCATTTGAGTAATTGGCAAGGCTCTGGCTTTGTTTTATTACGGATACCTAACCGTTCCATAGGTGATCTGAACCGTTACGATTAGAGAATCTTAAAGAAAAATTTAGGATTTCTTAGGTACCCTCTTTAAATCATTTTCTTATAATTAGAAAGTAAAAAATCTACAAAAGCATACGGAGGACATGCAGAATGTTTCAATTTTTCATGCAGTTTATCAGACATCCAAAAACAATCGGGGCCATTGCGCCGAGCGGAAAGGCCCTGGCAGAAAAAATGATGGTGCCAGTCTGTTTTTCACGCGCGAAATGCATTGTGGAATACGGGCCTGGGACCGGTTCTTTTACAAGGGAACTCATCCGGCGCAAACAACCCGGCACCAAACTGCTTGTGATCGAAAAGAATCCGGTATTTTATCAAAAACTGAAAAAAGAATTTGACGGCGAACCAGATGTGTACCTGATCCAGGGAGATGCTGCAGACGTAAACCATTACCTGTCTCAGGCCGGCTTTGCGGCCGCTGACTATATTATATCCGGCCTACCATTTACATCCCTGCCAAAGACAGTATCTGAAAATATCCTTTTAGCTACGCAAAAGGCAATCGGGGCGAAAGGGCGGTTTATTACCTTTCAATACAGCCTGGCAAAGCAGAAATTCTTTATGGAGTATTTCACGATGACGGGAAGGCTGCTGGAATTTAAAAATCTGCCGCCTGCTTATGTACTTGTTATGAAGGCGGCTGAGATATTGCAGGGCCAGTAGTTGTGTTAGCCGGGGGATATGGCTATCCGGACGACTCTGCGGGCTGTGGCCAGGGGATGTGCTGGGAGACACACCTTGGGCGGACTGGGGCAACGCTGCGGTGAACGAATCGCTA
>CANOET010000340.1 GCA_947564835.1 uncultured Eubacterium sp.
CCCGACTGTCTTAGTCGCAGTTAGCGATTAGTTCACCGCAGCGTTGCCCCAGTCTGCCCAAGGTGTGTCTCCCTGCGCGTCCCCTGGCCGCAGCCCGCAGAGTCGTCCGGATAGCCACCCCCCGCTAACCAGGCAGAGTCGTCTGGCCACCCACCCCGCTAGCTATCCAAGATGCCTAAATCTAAATGGACACTCACAAAGAAAAAGAAAACCCTCTGTTATCCCCTTCCAAATATTCCGCATAATACAAAAGAATCACAACATCCGGCTTATAATCCTCAATATACGCCCTGCTCAATTCATAAGAATGAAGGTCAATAATCGTTCTTATTTCCCGAAAGCTAAGAATCAGATACGGATTCACCGCCTTCCCAAACGAATCCGTAACAACCAATACCCTGGTATCGTTCGGCGCCATCAGATTTACATAATTCCCGTTTGACCTCCCAAGCACATAATCATAGGTATAACGGGACGTAGCATCTCTTTTCTGCAGCTGTTCATCATCAATCAGCATTTCCGTAAAAGTTCCCGAAACATCCCCTGCACGAATTGACGTCTCAAAATCAGGCGTAATCAATACAAAATCATCCATTCCCGCAAAATACTTCCCCGTTCTTTGTCCGCGGCTGCCCAGATGCCAGTTATGATACGTCGTTAACGTATAATTGGACAAATCCGCCACTTTCCCGTCAATTACCGTCTGTGTATGCGCCTGTATCCATGCCAGCAGCTTTGTATATGCATAAAATCCAGCCTGTGTCGTCCAGTGATGGTCTGTCCGGTACATCATATCATAATGGTCCAGCCCGTCACAATAGATCTCTTCACGAAAATCCATATATTCTGTCCCATGCATGTCCGCCATATCCAAAAAACGGTCAATATTATCATTTCCATAATCTGTAACCCCAGCTGGCAGGCATGGATCGTACTTTCCACACGTATACGGGCTGACTGCAAATAACATCGGGATCCCCTTCTGGTCCAGGAAAGAATCCAGTTCCGCCAAAAGATCTGCTTTTATCTGCAATGCCTCGTCTGTTTCGCGTGGATGTGTTGTCAGCAGGTATCCATTGTCCAGCTTAACAACCCCGTTCATTTCATGCTGCCCCGTCAGCCTGCGCATCAGGCCGTTCAGATTCACAAACTGCATTTTCCCCCAGAAATTTGAAACATAATCTGTCTCACCCTTGCTGCCAAGGCTGACATTCCATTCATTCGTATCCGGTTCGTCGCTGATCCAGAAATAAAACACCCGTTTCGCATTTTGAAAGCCAAACACACCAAGCAGCATTGCAAACAAAAGTCCATACGGCCCTATTTGAACACAAACCCGTTTTATCTCCCTGAAAAATGTCTTCATCCCCGCTCCTCCTAGAACTGAAAATATATAAAAGGATTATGCGCACCTAATATTAAAAACGAAACCGCCCAAAAAAAAGCCGCGGTACAGACAAGCGGAAGCAGGTATTTTTCTGCCCATACAAAAAATCCGGTCCGTTTTGCAATTACCCCCCCCGCCCGGAAAAAGGCATGCAGAAGAAAACCGCCAGCAGCAAAAATACGCCATACTCCCGCAGCATCCGGATTGCCTGCGCATCATACCATCTGCCTTCCCCATATCTTCCAAACATTGCCAGGCAGTACCTGATACCGGCTTTTAACCCATCTGCACGGAAAATCACCCATGCAAAATGAATAAACAACAATACCCCGGCCCGGTAAACCACGGCAAAGGCCCTGCTGCTTCTTTGTTCCGGACGCACGATATATTTTTCCATAACCAGCGCTGCGAAATATAAAAATCCCCATGCCACAAAAGAAAATGCCGCACCATGCCAGATACCAGTTAAAATCCAGACAACTGCCAGATTCCAAATATGCCTGGACACCGATACCCTGGAGCCGCCAAGCGGAATATAGACATAATCACGGAACCAGGCGCTTAGCGAAATATGCCACCTTCTCCAAAAATCTGTCACAGAAGCTGCCAGATACGGACTCTTAAAATTTTCTTCAAATACAAATCCGAACATACTTCCAAGTCCGATTGCCATATCGGAATAGGCTGAAAAATCATAATAAATCTGTAACGAAAAACAGACAGACCCGATCCAGACCCCAAGCACCGAATGCTCCGCCGGATGCCCTGTAAAGTAATGGTCCGCAACAACCGCCAGATGATTGGCAAGAATTACTTTTTTGTTAAAACCCCATAAAAACCGCTTTGCCCCTGCCCCAAAGCCTTCCAAAGAAAGTGTCCGGCTCTGAATCTGCGCGGCAATCTCATGATAGCGTACAATCGGCCCTGCCACCAGCTGTGGAAAAAGTGCGGTATAAAGCGCCAGATGCAGCAGATTACGCTGGGCATGCACGGTCCCGCGATATACATCTATAACATAAGATACCGACTGGAACGTGTAAAAAGAGATGCCAACCGGCAGCATGATTTCCAAAACCGGTATTTTTTGCTTTGCCACCAGGTTCAAAATCCGGATGGCAAAGCTGAAATATTTAAACACAAACAGAATGCCTAAATTATAAAAAATACTGGCTGCCAGCAGAATCTTCCTGCAGCCATATTTTTCAATCCCCAGCGCAAAATAATAATTGCATACCACCGACAGCAGCATGATCCAGATCATCCGGGGTTCCCCAATGGCATAAAAAACCAGGCTGGCTGCCAGCAGAATCAGATTCTGGTATTCTTGCTTTGCTATGTAATATAAAATAAGTGTAACCGGCAAAAACACAAATAAAAATACAGTACTTGAAAAAACCACGTTTCATCTCCTATGGCACAATGTTAAAGATCCTAATGCTTTCACCATCCGAAAAACCTTGGGCATTCCCTTTCACTTCCTCCAAACCATCTGGTTCACAACCCCCGTATAGCCCTGAATCACCTTCACCACCTGATCCGACACCTGCTCCCCCATATAATCCGGCACAACGTCCCCAAATCCGCCGTTTTGATGCATCGCAGCCGCCGTATCCACCGCCTGCAAAAGCCCTTCCTTCGTACATGCTGATCCCGCATTTTTTAGCCAGCACATCCTGCGACCAGCCGCGCACCTTCCTGACCTGGCGGATACGCATTCCTAATTTTATATAATCCAGTTCTCTCATAATCCCCTCCATCTGCAACCGGCGGTTGACACAACAAAATATAAGAAAATGTTATGCATTTCATATGTAATCTCACCTGTTGAAATCCGCATAAAATAAAGAAATTTTACGATGGCACGAGTAAAAATCATTCGGGGCAATGTTGTGGGGGAGAAATTTTGACGTGCTTACTATAATCAAAATAGAATTTATACAAATGGTGAAAAATATGGAAATTATTAGATAATTTTAATAATCTTATCGATGAATTTTCTTCGAATTTTAGTAATATCTTCTAATTTTTCTATTAGTATTGCAAATATTAGAATTTTGATGTAGAATACCTAAAGATAACATTTTCTTATAAAATGTTATCTTATTTTATTTTCTTTTACAATTTATCTGTTATGTCAAAATACATTTTATCTTTTTTTGGGTAAATATCCTTTTTATCTTTTTAGGTACTTAAAAACGATTTCTTACGCAAAACGGCAAAATCTTGACTCCAGGCGACAGAATTGACATTGTGTTGCGTTTTTTGGCTTCCCGATAGATCTTGATTGGCCAGGGGATGTGGCTAACCGGACGACTCTGCGGGCTGTGGCCAGGGGACGCGCCGGGAGGTAC
>CANOET010000341.1 GCA_947564835.1 uncultured Eubacterium sp.
CATCCAGCGTCCGCATAGCCACTAAAAAATGCAACACAATGTCAATTCTGTCGCCTGGAATTAAAATTTTGCCTTTTTGCGCAAAAAATCGTTTCCAAGTTCCTAACCTGGATGAACCAGAAAAGAAACACTTTGATTGGCCAGGGGATGTGGCTAAATACCCTCCCCGCTGCAGCTTAAAATCCCATACTTCTGCGGATGACGGTACTTACTCCCCATAACCTCATTCTCCCGGTATTCCCGGAGCAAATCCAGATCAATCTCAGATAAATAAATCCCTTCCTCATCCGGCGCTTCCAGGATACACATATCCCGTACCCCTGGCTCTCCATCCAGCCATGCGACACCGTCAAAAACCGTGGAATGTCCATTGCAGTCGGGATACCCGGCAGGATAGTTGCAGGTAGCAACTGCGAGCATATTTTCATAGGCCCTGGTACGCAATGCAGCAAGACGGTTGATTTCCATCGGGCAGGCATTTGGCGCAAGGATCACCTCTGCTCCTTTGAGCATCAGGATCCTTGCGCTTTCTGGAAATTCGCGGTCAAAACAGATCATGGAACCGACTTTGACCGTGCCTTTTGCGGTATCCAGATCTGCAACCGCAAAACCCCCGCCGGATGACAGCATCTGTTCCTGGTCAAAATCACACGTATGTACTTTAGAATAATGAAGCCTTTGTTCCCCGTTCCGGTCAAAAAGTATCATCGAGTTCAGCGGCTTTGGACGGTGCTTTTCCAAAAAGGTGATGCCGACTGCCATCTGAAGCCTGGCTGCCAGCCCGCGGAATGCCTGGATAAAATCACTGTCAGCAGAGATTGCCAGCGCATGAAGGTCTGTCTCATTCTGCGGGATTTTATATCCGTCGCTCCACATCTCCGGAAACAAGGCAATGTCCGCACCCATGTCTTTTGCTTTGCGGCAGGCGGATGTTCCTATTTGAAGCTGTTCTTGCAGGGTATCTCCGGGAAAAAGCTGAAGCAGCGCTATTTTTATTTTCATACGGATTCCTCCAATCCTATTTTTTAGCTTTGGTGCCTTATTTGTGTTGCGTCTTTATAACTTCTAAAAGGAAAGCAGATCTGTACCTTTTAGAAAATGGCACAGCTTGTATGATCTATACTAACAGAATGCCGCAGGTATTTCAATGCTCTGCGGATCGTCTGCAATAATTTATGCTGTAAAACGTTACAGTTCATACCTGTCCAAAAAGCAGGACAGCTGCGAACTGTATCAGCATCCAGCCCATGGAAAGTTCGCCTTCGGCGAAGGGCTGGATGCCTGGCAGGCTACATTTTTTGGCCTTGTCCAAGCAGCAAGTGCTTGAACAAGGTGTGAACAGTAACTATTAAACATCTTGACAAATTCAGTTTATAGATATAAACTAGAATCCGGAAGGTTTATATCTATAAACTGTATAATAACAGGAGGAGAAGCTATGGAGTATCATATTAGTGAAAGTGAGTACCGTTTCATGGAAATTTTATGGGAAGAGGAACCGGTAAGTTCTATGGATATGGTCCGGTTTTGCAGTGAACGGCTGAACTGGAAAAAATCAACAACCTATACGGTAATACGCAAATTAAGTGAAAAAAAGATTGTAAACAGCGAACATACGATTGTGCATTCACTGGTATCGAGGGGCTGCATGCAAAGACAGGAAAGCGACCGCTTTCTGAAACGGAAATTTGGAGGGAGCCTGCCGTCTTTTATTACTGCTTATCTGCAGGATCGGAAACTAACGAAGGAAGAAGCGGAACGTCTGCAGAAACTGATCCAGGATGCTACAGAAGACGGATGGAATGGGGCAGAGGAGTGTGGATATGAAAAAGATTTTGCTGGTAGAGGATGATGGCCTTTTAAATAAAACGCTGACTTACAACCTGATTTCTGAGGGTTATGATACCGTATCAGCACTGAATGCAGGCAAAGCCGCCGAGCTATTGACACAGACGGAATATGACCTGGTACTTCTGGATATTAACCTGCCGGACGGCAGCGGCTATGACCTGTGCAGGCTCATAAAGCCGGAGAACCCTGACACGCTGGTGATCTTCCTGACTGCCAACGACCAGGAGAGCGACCAGATCCGGGGGTATGAAGTCGGGGCGGTGGATTATATTACCAAGCCCTTTTCCATTGGGGCGCTGCTGCGGAAAATACGGGCCATGTTCGCTATGCTGGAACACCGGGGAATGGCAAAGGATTTCTATGATGACGGCAGGCTGTTTTTGGACTTTTCGGAACAGAACGCTACGCTGAACGGAAAGACCATTACCCTTTCCCCCATGGAATATAAGATGCTGTACCTGTTCTGCAAAAACCCAAAACAGATCCTTACCAGGCAGCGGCTTCTGGAACGGCTGTGGGATGCGGATGAAAACTATGTGGACGAACATACACTGACAACCTCCATCAGCCGTATCCGGGGCAAGATTGAGGCGGAGGGCGATACTTACATCAAAACGATCTATGGGATTGGATATCAGTGGATGGGAGGCGAGAGAAAATGAATCTGGGGAGAATCCCGGCAAAAAGGATATTCCTGCTGGTTAGCGGCGGTATGGCGGTTTCCATGCTGGCCATCTGCGCGGTTTTCTGCGCGGTGACAGGACAGATGTGGATACTGGCCTCCGGCATACTTTTGATGCTCTGTGCCCTTGTATGGATGTTCCTTTTGACGATTGCCTTCAGTAAACGGCTTTCCGTATTTACCAGGGAGCTGTGTCAGGCAATGGATCAGATGATAAGCGGAAGCGGAGAGCCTGTGCGCGCTGCGGACAGTGAAACACTCTTTGCCCGTATCAGCTACCGTCTGACCCGGCTGTATGGGATCATGCAGGAGAACCGGCGGAAGGTGGATGAGGAACGGCAGGAGCTGCAGATGCTGGTGTCGGATGTCTCCCATCAGGTGAAAACACCGGTAGCAAATTTGAAAATGGTGACGGACACGCTGCTTTCAAAGCCGGTTACAGAAGAGGAACAACGGGAGTTCCTGCAAGGTATCCGGAATCAGACGGACAAGCTGGAGTTTCTTTTTCAGGCTCTTGTGAAAACCTCCCGGTTGGAAACCGGGGCAATCCGGTTGGAAAAGAAAGACGCCCTGCTGATCGATACGCTGGCGATGGCCTTAAGCGGCATCGTATATGCGGCGGAGAAAAAGAATATATCCGTAACGGTGGACTGTCCGGAGGATCTGTGCCTTTCCCATGACAGCAAGTGGACGGCGGAAGCCGTATTCAACCTGCTGGATAATGCAGTGAAATATACCCCGGCCGGAGGAGCCATCCGAATTTCAGCAGAGCAATGGGAAATGTATGTAAAGCTTAGCGTGTCCGATACCGGCAAGGGTATTTCCGAGAGCAATCAGGCCGCTATTTTCCGGCGCTTCTATCGTGAGGAAGAAGTACACGAACAGCAGGGCGTGGGCATTGGCCTGTATCTGGCCCGCGAGATCGTAACGCGGCAGGGCGGCTATATCAAAGTGGTTTCGGAGCCGGGCAAGGGTTCGGAATTTTCCATTATGCTCCCTACAAGATAGCACATGGCAGAAGGACATTCCAAGATGTCCGATGTAATTTTTTTGCAGCAGTTTGCCTATAAAGCTGCCAGCGGCAGGTTTTCGGCTGAAATGTCCCAGACTTGTAACATTTCAGCCGCATTTTTTATGCCGCTTCGGACATTTCTGTGACATTT
>CANOET010000342.1 GCA_947564835.1 uncultured Eubacterium sp.
AGCGCTGGATTTCACCTCCGCTAAAAGCGCCCCTCAAACGTCCTTCCAAGGTGTGCCTCCCGGCGCGTCCGGACGGTTCCACTGTGTAAATGCAGAATGCCTAGGGATTCTTAACATTCTGGAATAGGAGCCGGAAGCCAGGCCCTTTCCCCCTCATCCGGCGTCCGCATAGCCATTCAAAAACGCAATACAATGTCAAGAGTATTTTTCTGGTTCATTCAGGTTAGGAAGACAGAAGAAAGAACAGCAGACGATGAAATTAAATTGGAAGGTATTAAAATGAAAGAACGATATATCTTTTTTATAGGCTTGATAGACACCCTGGACTTGTATACAGAAGAATTTGTCGAGATATTTACCGGACAGGGCAGGGAATGCCTTGTGCTGGATGCAGGGAATATGGAGGATGCATGGGTGCAGCTGAAAGCTTTTCTGCTGGAACCTGTGGCAGGTGTTATTTCCTTTAATAATATCGGTCTTCATTTGGAAATAGAAGATGGAATTAATATTTGGGACCGTTATCAGATTCCATTTTACAATATCTTGATGGATCATCCTTTTCATTATAAAAAAGCGCTGGATACGGCGCCGCAGCAGATGATCCTGCTGTGTATGGATCAGAACCATATCGAATATGTGAAACGCTTTTATCCCAATATCCAAAAAATCAGTTTTTTTCCGCATGCAGGAATAGCAAGCGGCTTTTATGATCAGTATGAAAATGCCACTCTGCGGATAGAAGAGCGGAAAATCGATGTATTATATGCCGGCGGTTTGTCCCGTTATGCTGCAGAAGGGCTGATCCCTGATCTTGGAAGGATTACGGAGTTTGATGCTTTTGCACTTGTAAAAAGTGCGCTGGAAAAATTAATTCAAAAACCGGATCTTACAACAGAATATGTAATAGAAGATTGTTTTAAAGATATTAATTTAAAATTAAATGATAAACAATTGGGGGAATTGATTACGGAATTGCGGTTTATAGATTCTTTTGCAGTATCGTTTTATCGTGAGCAGATGGTGCGTGTACTGGCAGAAAACGGAATTATAGTAACCGTGTTCGGGAGAGGATGGGAACGGTGTGAATGGCAGCATCCGAATATGGTATATGGCGGGGAAATACGTCCGGCATCTATTTTAGCACTGATGAAACAGAGCAAAATTGTTTTAAATACGATGACTTGGTTTAAACGCGGGGCGCATGACCGGATTTTTAATGGAATGCTTGCAGGGGCAGTGGTTGTCAGTGATTGTTCGGAGTATTTAAATGAACATTTTACAAATGGACATGAGCTGCAAATGTTTACGCTGCAGGAGATAGATCGTCTGCCGGAAATCGTGCATAGGTTGCTGATCCACACAGATGAGGCACAAGATATCGCAGATTGTGGATATCGGTCAGCGATAAAGTCTCATAGGTGGATAAACCGGCTGCGGAAAGTTCATCTCATAGACTGATTTGGGTGTCATCAGGCGGATTGGGACAACAGGCGGGATGGATTCGCTTTTGTAAGAACCGTAGGTTTAGTCGCGATATGAATCGCAGATGGATTTTGGAAGGAGTATGATATGGGTTTGCATGGGCGTATTCTGCTTTACAAGTGGAAAGCTTACAATTATCTGGATATTTATCAGACATTTCTTACTATGGGATATGAGGTGGATGTGATTGAGCAGCATCTGCCTTCTTATGATGAAGACGCAGAGTTTTCTGTCCGTTTGTATGGGCTGCTGCAGGAAAAACAATACGATTTTGTATTTACCGTCAATTATTTTGGCGTTATTTCCGATACATGTGAGCGGTTCGGCATGCCGTATCTCTCATGGTCGTGTGACAGTCCGCTGATCAGCATGTATCATGAATCCGTATACAATGCATGCAACTATATTTTTCTGTTTGACCGGAGCAGTTATCTGTTTTTCAAAGCATTGGGCGTTGCACATATCTGGCATCTGCCGCTGGCGGTTGACACCGCACGGATTGCGCATATCATTGACAGCGCAGATGACCTGCAATTATATCAAAATGAAATTTCCTTTGTCGGCAGCCTATATGAAAGGAATACTTACGATAGGATTCTTCCGACTCTGCCGCAGTATCTGCGGGGGTATTTTGACTGTGCCATTGAGGCGCAGATGAATATCAGCGGCGGCAACCTGATCGAACCGTTGCTGACAGACGAAATCTGCCAGGAGCTGCAGCAATATTACCACCTGGAAAAATCAGAGCGTTCATTTTCAGATTTACGTCTTATTTTTGCAACAACGGTGCTGGGCTTAAAGGTGGCAAAAGAGCAGCGGTATGTAAATTTGCTGGAACTGGTAAAAAAACATCCGGTTTCCATCTACACAAACAGCAATACGCAGGACCTTCTGCGGGTAGATTACCGGGGGTCTGTAGATTATTGGACGCAGATGCCAAAAGTCTTTCATGAAAGCCGGATCAATCTGAATTTTACCATACCAAATATAAAAACCGGTATTCCGCTGCGTGTATGGGATGTCCTCGGCGCAGGCGGTTTTCTGATGACAAATTACCAGCCGGAGCTTGAGCTTTATTTTGAATTAGATAAGGATCTGGTTGTGTTTGAAAATAAGCAGGAACTGGCGCAGAAGGCGTCTTTCTATCTGGAACATGAACAAGAGCGCAGGCAGATCGCAGAAAACGGGCACCAGAAGGTAAGCAGCCTGCATGGTTATATACAGCGCATGCAAGAAATGATGGATCTTTTTCAGAAAAGCAGGTAAGGAACTGTGCAAAAATAACTTATGCAATTTGCCTAAGTTATTTCTGCACAGTTCCTAACTGGTACCGTGTTGTGCAATTCACAATGAATGGCACAGCGCAGTACCAGGCACCCGGCCTTTTGACAGTTCCTATTGCCCGCTTAACAATTTGCGGATTTCATCTTCATGAATAGCGGTCACTCTTGCAATAGTAGCCGTCGGGATGCCGCAGGAATGCAGATTGCGGATAGTCTGGTCCATTTGCTTTTTTTGTTTCGCAATGGTATTCAGCAAGGTACATAAATAATCCTCCATAGTTACAGAAGACGGGTAAATCTGTCCCATTACTTTAGAAAACATAGCGGTACCCTCCGCAGCAGGAGCCGTTGGTGCGGCAAGTCCCAGCAGCTCGTCAGCAGATACATGCAGCATCTGGCACAATTTTTCAATCGAGTCTTCCGACAGCGGAACCCGGCCTGTTTCATATTTTGAGACAGCGGCTGGTTTGATGCCGAGTTCCGCGGCGATCTCAGCCTGGGAGATATTGCGTGATTTCCGCAATGTCTTTAATTGGTTCATGGCGAAAAATCCTTTCACAAATAGTAAAGTAATATAATTTTGATTTTACAAATGTTAACTGTATTTTGTGTATTTGCTTAAGCAGATTTTTGAGTGTTTTTGCGGATCTTATTGGTCTTGCGGCGATAGTTATCTTATGACGATATCATATTATAAGTAAAATGAATTGTAAAGACTATTTCAAAAAAATGATGATTGCGGGGGGTGGCCAGGGGATGTGGGTACCCGGATGACTTTGCAAGTGTGGCCAGGGGATGTGGGTACCCGGACGACTCTGTGGGCTGTGGCCAGGGGACGCGCCGGGAGACACACCTTGGGCGGACTGGGGCAACG
>CANOET010000343.1 GCA_947564835.1 uncultured Eubacterium sp.
ACATTCTGGAATAGGAGCAGGAAGCCAGGCCCTTTCCCCCTCATCCGGCGTCCGCTTAGCCACTAAAAAACGCAACACAATGTCAATTCTGTCGTCTGGAATTAAAATTTTGCCATTTTGCGCAAAAAATTGTTTCTAAGTGTCTAATGTTTATTATATGCGATAGGAAAGAAAAAACAAGAAATTTTCTTTTCAATTTCTTTATGGCGTCTATGCCCCCTCCACTCCCCGCAGCCGCTGCACCAGCGCTTCTTTGGAAAAGCTCTTCATAGATAGAAACGTAATCGCAAGCGGTACAATTACCAGAATACCCGTATAAGCCAGTGCAAACATCCACGGGAACCGGAAGGCCATATAAAATGCCCCGTTTTTATATAAAATTCCGCATAATACATACCCGCATGCCGTTCCCGCTGTCATCGTTACGCCCACGGTAAAAAGTACGAGAATCAGGCTTTCCCCCAGCAGCATTTTCCGGATCTGGCCTTTGCTCATCCCAATGGATTCCAGCATCGCCAGTTCCTGTTTTCGGGTCACGATATTGGTAATCAGCGTATTCATCATACTCAGGATACTGAACATCATAATAAAAATGGAAAGCCCGCTGATTGCCCCAAACATCTGTTCACAGGACTGTGCGTGGAGGATGCGGTTTTCTGCAAGCGTATCCATCGTCAATGCAGGCTTCTTTGCGATGATCTGTTCCAATTGTTCCCCGATGGCCGCTTCTTTCTCTGTTTCCGTAGCTACAAGCAGATGGGTACAAAAGCTGTTATATGACACCAGGCTGCGTATTGTCTGCTCCGGCATCAGAAACCATCCCTCAAAGCTGCTGTGGTCTAGCAGGAACTGCCTGTTTAAAATGCCGAGTACCGTAACTTCTTTTTCGGCCAGCTGGCTGCCGTCATAATAATGCATCACAACCGTATCGCCTGCGGCAAATCTCCAGCCGTAGATTTCTTCGGCCAGGTCATTGTCTGCCATAAGAATATATTCCCCGCTCAGCAGCTTTTGGGCATCGGCGCTTCCTTCTTCCAGATAGCTGCTTATAGCCGGAAGTTCCTCTGTATGGAGCGGATAAATGATGTCGTTTTTGTCGTATTCATCCTGTGCCGGATAATCAAATTTGATCCCGAAGCCATTGACCTCTTTGACTGATGTTACGCCGTCAATGGAAGTAATCTCACGGATCAGCTCCTGGTCCAGCGGTGCGTTTGCCTGTATGCCGCTCAGCCCGTTTTCATCTAGTTCGATTGCTGCAGCAGAGTACTGGATATCAAATTCCGCCTCTTTAAAAAGGCCCTGCCTTGCAAAATTTTCCTGGTCAAACGAGGACATATAGGTGGCTGCTGTCAGAAACAAAATACCGCCCATCGCAAGGGAAAGCATAGTAACCGCCGCCTTTTTCCGGTTTTTGGAAAAATTCATGCTGCCTAATCCAAGCGGTGTCAGCCTGCGGCAGAGTTTTTTATTTCCGGCTTTTTTCATCCCGTCCTGCGGCACATAGCGCAGGGCTTCCATAGGAGAAACAGCGGCAGCCAGGCGTGCTGGTTTGTGTACGGAAATCATGGTGATCAAATAGATCACTGTAAATACAGCTGCCAGGATCAGGCATGTATTTTTCACGCTAAAGCCGTCCGGAATCATGACATATCCGGCAGCAGCCCCAATCCCAATGCCGACAGGCGCTGACCGCACAAACAGGGCGCCGCCTTCACGGGAAACAAATTTTTTGATCTGCTTTTTGGTCATGCCAATCGTACGGAACTGCCCAAACTGGTGGATTCTGCCGATGACAGACAAATAGAAAACACCGTATATAACAAGGACGCAGGCTGTCAGAATCACCATGCCCACCAGTCCATAGAGAATGACCGACTGCATACTCCAGGACAAAGAATCTAAAAATGGCCGGGAAGGATTCACATATTCCCTTTCAATGCCCGCATCAGCTGCGATCTGGTACATGGTTTCCTTACAATCCTCTGCGGACATCTGCTGTACACCGTACAATTTTGCATGTACGGCATATGCTTCCTCTTTTAGCTGGCTGCCGCTTTTTGCATAAGCCTCGGAAAAAAATACCGGAAACTGCTTTGCACCGCCGCTGCTTTTTAAAATGCCTGAAACGGTAAAAGTCTCCACGCTGCCGTCATAAAACGTAAAAGTGACACTGCTGCCGACGGCTGGCGTTACAGCCATCTTTTGAAGCAATGCAGCCTGGGCCGCGATTTCCGATTCCGATTCCGGCAGATTTCCGCTTTCCAATTCTCCCACCAGGATCTGGTCAGACAGCTCGCTGGCATAGCACGGCATGACATCAAATCCGTCCAGTTCCGTAAGAACGCCGGATTTGACCCGGAGCTGGAAAGAGATACGCGCATCTTTTTTCAGCTGGCCTGCCTGCTTTTCTGTAAGATTATAATACGTCACCTGCTGGCTGTGGGAGAGTTCGATCTGCTCCTGCCGCTTTTGGCCCGCTGCAAACATCAGAATCGCTGTCAGCAGGGCAGATGCAAGTATAATCGTAATCATTACGAAAGTGTTGCGCATCCGGCTTGCCGCCAGGCTGCGTCTGGTCATTACGGATATCATATTTGCTGTATATTTTTTACTGTTCATGGTACCGCCTCCTTATGCGCAGATTCTGCCGTCCTCGATGCGGATGGTTACGTCTGCTTTTTTAGCAATTTCCGGGTTATGGGTAATCATAACAATTGTCTGGCGGAAAGTTTCGCTTGTCATTTTCAGCAGGCGGATGACCTTGTCACCGGTCTGGCTGTCCAGATTTCCGGTCGGCTCATCGGCCAGGATTATGGCAGGTTTGGATATCAGCGCACGGGCAATCGCCACCCGCTGCTGCTGCCCGCCTGACAGATGGCTCGGATAATGGTGCAGCTTGCTGTCCAGCTCCAGAAATTGTACAATTTCTTTTAAAAAATCCTGGTCTTCCGCCTGATTATCCAGACGGACCGGCAGCACGATATTTTCATAGGCCGTGAGGTACGGAATCAGGTTGTAATTTTGAAAGATAAAGCCGATCCGTTTGCGGCGGAATACCGTGAGCTGTTCGGCGGTCATGGCTTCCAGACTTCGATCCTCGATCCGGACACCGCCGGCATCGGGAAGGTCCAGGCCGCCGAGCATATTTAACAGCGTGGATTTTCCGCTGCCAGAGGTGCCGGTAATTGCCAGGAATTGGCCGCTTTCGATCGATATGCTTATGTTGTCGAGTGCTTTTACAAGGCTTTCGTCTTTGCCGTAATATTTTTTTAAACCAGATGCTTTTAATATTGCTCCCATAAGTGGTTGCTCCTTTCGTTTTGGTGATTTCGGGTTTTGCCGGCTGGCGGTGTTTGGGATGGGGATTTTTGTTTGATTGGGATTAGTTTATCAAAGGAATGTTACAGTGCGGGTACATGGAAGGTACATTTTTGTAACAAATTGGTAGGGGGAAATACTGGTTAGCCAGGGGATGTGGGTAGCCGGACGACTCTGCGGGCTGTGGGCAGGGGATCCGCCGGGAGACACACCTTGGGCGGACTGGGGCAACGCTGCGGTGAA
>CANOET010000344.1 GCA_947564835.1 uncultured Eubacterium sp.
AGAGTCGTCCGGTTAGCCACATCTCCTGGCCGCAGCCCGCAGAGTCGTCCGGTTAGCCACATCTCCTGGCCGCAGCCCGCAGAGTCGTCCGGTTAACCGCATGGGCAGCCACGTCCATCTACAGCCCGCCGATCACTGTGCTATCCCGATTCTGTCCATCCCCAGATACTGCGAAAGCCCCTGCCTTTCCAAATACCAGTCGGTATTTTCATCCGCTTCCCAGATCACCAGCCTGTCATAATCTTTGATTTGCTGCCAGCTTTGTGCAAAATCCTCCTCATGGACTACAAGGATATGATCTGTCCAAAGTTCGTATCTGGTCAGATAAAAGAAATATCTTACGTCATCGTCACTGCCTTTGACGTACAGAAAGACAGATTCTTCCTGTGTGATTCCGTCTCTTTTGATCAGCTCCTGCAGCTGGCATCGTTTTGTGCGGGTAAAATCCGGCGGTTGTACGAAAAGATCCAGTCGTTTTCTGACCTGCCATACTAACAGAAACGCAAATAGCAGGACGGTTCCCTGAATAGCGAATTTATAAATTAAATTTAAATTTATGAACCTGAATTTCCTTACTTGTTTATTATGCTCATCAATGATATTTCCTATATCCAGAATTACGGTTACAATCATCCCATACAGAAAAATCAGTATGGATAAAATATATCTGTCGTAACTTGCCAGATGGGCCGACTCTCCCATTGGCATCGAAAAGATGTACATCGCATATAGGGAAACTGTATATACGGCAAAACAACCCCAAATAGCGGCGAGCAGACAGAGTAATTTTTTCCATGGGCCGCTCCGTCCGGCTGCCATCAGTGTCAAAATCAGCGGGATTAGTATAAAAACTGTAGCTGACAGCATCAGTTTTACTTCCACATTTCCCAATTCTGTGAAACGCCTGCCGATCTTTATCCCGATTTCCAGAATATCTTCGGCTGTCTTTTTTGCCGCCATTTCTCCGAAATGTGCAAGATTCATGGAATGCTTGGACGACATGCCATCTGAAAACGCAAATGCCACATGCCTCTTCCATAAAAACAGCACAGACAGCGGAGCCAGCAGCCCTGCGGTAAGAAAAGGCTTTTTATACTGCAGGAATCCTTTGCGGTGGTATAGGGCAAAAAACAAAAGGCATGCCAGATAGAAAAAAATCCCGCTGTTTTTTATGTTGACTAACAGAATCAGTATGCCCATGGATAGATACATGGCCTTTCCCGGATGTTCTTTTTCCTGATAAAGTATCGAAAATGCGGCAATCCCAGCTGCAGGCAGCAGGGTATCTACACGCAGCTCATAAATGCTGTTGTTGACTGAAAGCGCCCAGATACTGTATAGCAGTACGAATACCATCTGAGCGATGTTTTTTTTACGGACCAGCGCAGTCAGGGTGAACAGGAAGCTTCCAAGCATCAGAAACTGCGCCCAAAGCATACAGCCATCGGATGTCCCGATGATCCTACAGGCATAAAAAAGAAACAAAGAGCTTCCAAGCGGATAAGATTGAAACCGTATCACAGCATCTTCAAAGTTCGGCATCCGGTTCTGCAGCAGCATATCTTTCACAACGGTAGCCCAGTGGCTGAAATTATCATAACTAGTAAAATGTGCGCTGTGCAGCAGCTGGTAAAAATAAACAATAATTATGAAAAATGCCGTACAGAAAATGAAAGACCTGCTGTTTTGCAAAAAAATATTCCTGATTTTATAAATTTCACCTGTATCCTTATCCAGCTTCCTATCCCATAAAAAAGTACAATTTCTTTTGAAAGACCGGATCAGGAATAAGAGCCCTCCGGCAAACAGCAGCCACACTGCATACGGCAGGATATTCAGTATCCCGGCCGCAAACAGCACGTTGCTGATCCATGCACAGAACAAAGCCGGTGCATATTCTGCACGGATCTGGTATTTTTGTGTCATATATAGCAGATAGCCTGTCATCGAAAGCAGGAACATTCCAAAACGAAGTATTGTTTCCATCTATGCATTATCCTTCCCGCAGCCCGTGTTTTTGCACGCCCTGCGTGTCTCTGCTGCGGATGCGTATTCCTGTCCGGAATACCCAATTCTTTTGTATGGAATAACTTGCAAAAAACAGCAGCATGTCCACAAACAGCTTGACTGGGACTTCGGAAAATGAAGTGTACCGGCAGACCAGCCATACCAGCTGCACGCTGCAGCAGATCTGTACCATGCAGAGGATATAATATTTTTCCATCGTGTGTGCCTGATCCGGGCAGCTTTTAAAAACGATATTCCTATTAACCGCATAATTATACAAAGACGACAAAATCCTCGCGGCCGCAGCAGCGATCCAGATCCGGGCAGCCAGAGGCATCACCTGCAGCAGCAGGATCAATAAGCTGTATATGCCATAATCAATCAGGAAGGACGACAGCGAAGCCAGCGTATATTTAAAGAAGGTTGAAAAAATCTGCCGATAAATGGCGGCAGAATCCGCCAGCGGCCGGAAATGTGTTCCGCTGTTTTCATCGATATAGACCGTTTGTATCCCGATTTCTTTAACCGGCGTATGTGTATGCAGCGCTTCGATCAGCATATTTGTCTCATATTCAAAGCGTTCCCCTGCCAGCGTCAGATAGCTTTTGAGAATCCTGTTGCCGATTCCGCGCATACCTGTCTGCGTATCCGTAATCGCTTTTTTCCGATTGTCCGGATCCGCCTGCGTAGCGCTTCCAATTAGAAAACGCATGACCTGCTTTGTTAATTTATTGCCGAACCTGCTTTTAAACGGAACAGACGGGCTGTCAAAATCCCGTACGCCCAATAGTAAAGCATCCGGATATGCCAGCATAGCATGATCCAGGCGGATCACATCTTCCAGCGTATGCTGTCCGTCTGCATCCACTGTAATCACACCCTGATATTCACCTGCATATTTCTGGCAGTAATAGTTAAAAGCATCTTTCAGGGAACGGCCTTTTCCCATATTTACCGCATGTACGAGCACATCACATTCCGGCAGGCCGCGCAGAGCATCGAAAACCGGCTGGGACCCGGGTCCGCTGCCGTCATCGATTAGTATAATCCTTGCAAAACCGTGTGCAGTCAGATCTTTGACATACGGCAGCAATCTTCCATCCGGATTCAGGGATGGGATAATCAGTACAGAATTACGAATCATTCTTGCATCACTCCTTACTTTCCTAAATCAGATTCCGTTATTCTGTGAATCCTTCCAACTACTGCCATACTGCCTGAAAATCACACCGTTGGAGGGATTCCAAAGTGTATTTTAAAGGAAAAAAGGAAAATTTGCAATTTACATCATTCTAAAAATTTCTTAAGAATTTCTTAACTGTTACAGTTCGCACCTGTCCAAAAAACAGATCACTGGCTTTACACGAAATACAAATTCAGGCGTTGTAAAGCCTGCCAATCACCAGACTCTCAAGTGTTGTAAAGCCTGCCAATCACCAGACTCTGCGGGCTGGGGACAGGGGACGCGCCGGGAGGTACACCTTGGAAGGACGTTCGAGGGGCGCTTTTAGC
>CANOET010000345.1 GCA_947564835.1 uncultured Eubacterium sp.
TGGTTCCGGCAGCGGCACAGGCAGCGGTACTGGCACAGGCAGTGGTTCCGGCAGCGGCACAGGCAGCGGTACTGGCACAGGCAGTGGTTCCGGCAGCAGTTCTGGCTCCGGCAGCGGCTGGATTGGCGGAAGCTCCGGTTCTGCGTCATCCGGCATTGGCACAGCGTCGCCAGGCACCGGCACTGCAGCGCCGGATACCGGCACAGCAACGCCGGGTACCGGAACTGTAACACCAGGCACCGGCACCACAGCGCCGGATACAGGAAATACGCAGACAGGCGTGCCGGAAAATAAGGTGGTGACAAATGTAACCGAACGCGCGGACGGCACATTTACAGACGCATCCGGCGAGGTTCTTAAAAATGCAATTGTTGAAACGGCTGACGGCACAAAATATATTACAGACCAGGCAGGGGCTAAGATTACAAGCAGTGTTGTAACAGCGTCAGACGGTACGATGTACTGTACGAAAGCAGACGGCACAGTTGCACAGAATCAGACCGTTACACTGGATGGAGCAAAATATTTCGCAAAAGCGGACGGTGCAGTAGCCAGGAACGAATTTTGCACAACCTCTTACGGCAACACCGTATACGCAAAAGCGGACGGCACACTGGCCGTAAACGCAACCATTACGGTAGACGGCAGCAAATATTTTGCCAAGAAAAGCGGCGCCATTGCCAAGGATGAATTTTGCACCACACCAAAAGGCAGCACCGTATATGCAAAAGCGGACGGGACGCTGGCAGTGGATGCCGTTATAAACGTAGGCGGCAAAAAATACTATGCGAAAAAGAGCGGAGCCATTGCGAAAAAAGCATTCAGCACTACGCCGAAGGGAAGTAAGGTATATTCCAATGCAAACGGAGTGATTGTGACGAACCGTATCTTTAAAGTTAACGGCAAGCGCTATTATGCGAAAAAAAGCGGCGCCGTGGCAGTAAAGGCATGGGTGACCGTCGGAAATAAGCAATATTACTGTAATGCTTCAGGAAGGATTACAAAGACCAGAAATGTGAAAAGGTAAGTATCGTTCTGTCGTCTCCTCACGATAGATGGTGTCTATATTGGTGAATGTTACAAAACAGGCCCTTTTTGGCGGAAACTCCAAAAAGGGCCTGTTGCTGCCGGCACAGAACGGCAGCCTTTTGGTTTCGGGAAACAGCGGGGAAATTGTAATACAGCATTGAAAATTTATTTTAGGACGGTTAAAATAGAGCTGTAACAGATATGCAGCCAGGATACCATATCACCGTATCTGCTTTTGGCCGTAGGAGAAAGCGGCAGACAGCTGTTAGGGGTATCCGGCAGCCTACAGAGATAGAAAAAGGGGGAGTTTTTAGAATGGTTCTATTACCAGTTCCTAAAAAGATGGAAGAAAAAGACGGATGCTACATGCTGCAGCTTCATAATATGATTGTCATCGATGCATCCTGCGAACAAGGGGCTGTGATTTACGCCCGCATGCTCAAGGAGGAGATCCGCACCTGGGCCGGTATAGAGCTTGCCGTCGGCCGGGGGACGGGCCAGACAGGGGATATCCTGCTGAAAACAGATCCGACACTGGGCCGCCAGCAATATACGCTTGCAATCCACGCAGACGGCGCTGTGTTATGCGCAGGCAGCCTGGATGCATTAGGCTGGGCTGTGCAGACGATGCGTCAGATTGTGCGCCAGAGTGCGGGGCTGCTGCCGGAGGTGATCATTGCAGACGAGCCGGACCAGAAAAACCGCGGGTTTTATTATGATGTGTCCAGAGGGCGGGTACTTACGCTGGAGTCATTGAAATGGCTGGCAGATACGATGGCTTTTTACAAATTAAACCAGCTGCAGCTGTATGTGGAGCATACGTATTTGTTCCGCGGCCTGACCGAGGTATGGAGAGATGAAACGCCGCTGACGGCGGAAGAAATCCTGGAACTGGATCAGTACTGTTATGACAGTGGCATTGAACTGGTGCCGTCCTTGTCTACATTCGGCCACTTGTTTAAGCTGCTCAGTACGAAATCCTTCGGAGCGTTTTGCGAAATGCCGGATCTTGCAGGGGAAGCGTTTTCATTTCTGGACCGCATGAATCATCATACGGTCAATGTATCTGAACCAGGCGCGATCTCCCTGATCAAAGCTATGATCCTGGAATACATGCAGCTGTTCCGCTCCGACAAATTCAATATCTGCGCAGACGAGACCTTTGACCTTGGCAAAGGACGCAGCAAAGCGCTGGCGGAGGAAAAAGGAATCGGAAGCCTGTATATGGACTATATTTTAGAACTGTTTGGCTTTTTGATTGAAAATGGCCGGACACCGATGTTTTGGGGAGATATTATTGTAAAATATCCAGAGCTGTACGCCCGCATTCCCAAACAGGTGATCTGCCTGAACTGGGGCTACTGCGCCACGCAGCCGGACCGGGAAGCAAAAATACTCCATGAAGCAGGAGCCGTGCAGTATCTGTGTCCGGGCGCATGCGGCTGGAATACATGGGTCAACAAATTAAACGACAGCTATGAAAATATCAGGCGTATGTGCAGCTACGCCAGACAGTATGAAGCGATCGGAATCCTGAATACCGAATGGGGAGATTTCGGACACATCAACCAGCCTGTCTTTAGCGTTCCAGGAATGATTTATGCGGCAGCCGGCTCCTGGTCGCAGGAACTGTTATCCTATGAAGAAATCAACCGCCGGATATCCATTCTGCAGTTCCATGATACTTCCGGCAGGCTGCTGGATATTCTCGGACGTGTAGACGCCCAGACCGTGTTCAGCTGGAACCAGGCTGTCTGCCTGAAAGAAGGCGTGCAAAAGCAGATGGGCCGGGAAGGGCTGCGGGAGATTTTCTGGCAGGAAGACTGGAAAGACGGACCGGCACGCAACGCATGTATCCTTGAGCTGGAAAAAGAACTGCTTGCAGCCAGCCGCAGCATGGACAGCAGTTCCAGGCAGGTTGTGGAATGTGCGTATGTGGCTATGGAGGCGGTACGCCTCTGGAATGAAGCGGGATTGTATTTGTATAGCCTGCAGCAGGGGAAAAAACCGGATGGCGGTATGGAACTGGCGGCAGGGCTGGAAAGGTGCCTGCATGCTTATCAGAAGCTTTGGCGCGAAACGGGGAAGGAAGCCGGGCTTGGAAGGATTACGGAGGTGTTTTGCTGGTATGCGGATGTGCTGAGGGATATGGAGAAGAATCCTTAATCTGCATTAAGGAGAGTAAGAATTTTATGGCATTCTGGACGTGCCGAACCTCCTTTCCGCTGGCACGGGCACTGTTTACTGGCTGGCGTTACATGGCTTGGATATAATTTATTGGCTGGCGTTACATTGCCTGGATGCTGTTTTCTGACTGGCATTATATGATCTGGAATTAGGTGCTTAGAAACGATTTTTTGCACAAAATGGTGAATTTGCATTCCAGGCGAAAGAATTGACATTGTGTTGCGTTTTTTCTTCACAAATTATTTTGGGTAGCCGGGGG
>CANOET010000346.1 GCA_947564835.1 uncultured Eubacterium sp.
ATATCTAAGGCAGTCAAGGAATTAAATACGGTAAAGACAAATGCAGCAGCTAATTCTTCAGCAATTGGAAAATTAAGCGATCTTCGAACATCTGCCAAGGGAAATCTGGTTGCTGCAGTAAATGAGGTCAAGGATTCATCGGGAGTGACAGGTGTCAAAGGTAATAAAGAGGGTACATATAGAAAAGGGAATGTAAATCTAACACCTGCCAATATCGGAGCATTGCCGGATGCTACCGTTCCGGTTAACAAAGGCGGTACAGGGCAGACGACGGCCGCCAACGCAGCAAATTTCTTCATAAACAGTCTATCTGTCGGGTCAGATGCTCCAAAAGACAATGACTACTTTATTTCGCAGTATGTAAATGGCGGGACTGCGACAACTACATTCCACAGGAGGCCGATCGCGAGGCTGTGGGATTATATGAAAAGTAAAATTGAAGGAATGAAGTTAACGGCGGTGTATGATGAAACCGGCGACAAGATTGTTGATAAATATCTCGTGGTGAATAAAGGGATAATACTTTGTGAAAAAGGCGAATTTACAAACGACACGATTAAGCTAGCACTTGGATTTCAGCATTCCTATTTACTGATAACAAGAGAAATCACCGTAAGCACATATAAAGTATATGGATATAGAGCCAAAATGTATGCAACGCCTAAAATAAATCTTAAAGAAATAGATGTACTTGGTGGAGAAAACGCAGGAACTGTAATGCCTCCGGTGCCTTCAGCGGCTAATTTATGCGCGAGTGCGAATGCTGGGGTAACATTTGGGACTTTTAATAAAAAAGCGGCGAATGATAGTATGGGTGATTCGGCATATGGGATAACTTTAAAAGCGACCAGCACCTATATTGTATCGTATGCACTATATAGCATTGAAGGCGGTGAGACGGCCTATGTGCCGTATTGGAGCAATGTCGATCCAGAAAATAATAGTTTTCGTGTATCGAGTATTATATATTATTAGAGTTTACGACGGGAGATAACAAATGGAGATTAAATTTAAAGATTCCAGCAAAGGGTATGAAATAACATCATACCGAATTTTAAACCAGAGTCTGACGATTGTAAAAGGCAATGATCTTCCGCAAGGGAATCATAGCGGTTTTCAGATTTTACAGGATGGGAATATTGTGGCTGACTGCTCAGATTATACAGTAAAATATAACGTTTTAACCGAAATGGAAAATGTCTTAATGTATTCGAGGAGTGAGGATAATATTGAAACGAAAGACAATCCGGCACGCAGGTATTGCGGCACGCCGCAGCCGGAAGACATCAACGAAGACATTGATCCACTCACAAATGAGGAACTGACCGAGTGTGTGGCGGATTTAATGTATGAATCAAGCCTTAGGCAACTTGGGTTATAGGAAGGGGTGAAGAAGAATGCCGTTTAAAATAATGAAAAATTTGATTCGAAATGGATCAAAAAACAAGGAAGAACTGTTGAATATGGCGGACGTGTATTATGCCGCTGGCCGGTTGGCAGAGGAACAATATATGGAACTGGTAGAAGAACTTCAAAAAACAGACAATTAAATAAAACGAACAAAAGCCGTTGCAGAAAGTGCAGCGGCTTTTGTGTTATAGGAAAGGAAAGAAGAACTATGATACTGACTTATATACAGGCACACTGGGTAGAATGGATGTTTGCGGCGGCGCTTGGCCTGCTGGGATACGTCCAGAGCCGTGCAGGAAGGCAGATCAAGGAAGAAAAAAGGAAGAATGACGCACTGATGTTAGGGGTGCAGAGCCTCCTGCGGGAAAGCATCGTGGCAAATTATAATAAGTACCAGGACAGGGAGTGCTGCCCGATCTACGCAAAAGAATCTGTCAAAAAAGTATATGAGGCATACCATGGCCTGGGCGGGAATGACGTGGCCACCAAGCTTTACCGCACGCTGCTGGATATGCCGGAGGAGCCGAGGGAGGAGGGAGAAAAGTGAAAATAGCAATAGCGGCTGCGGTAATCGTGGCAGCAGCCATTTCTGTTATGGGAGCGCTGCTTATCATGGCTGGACTCAATGGGCTGGCGGGGGAGGGTGGTAATATTGGGTGAGCGTCCGAGACGGTACCATACATATACCAAGAAAATGATGACCCGGATCATAAACGCGGCGCTGCTGGACATGCAGTTTCCGTTCCTGCTTGCCTTCCTGGGAAGGGAGCAGATCGCAGAGACGCTGGGTGGGCTGATCGTGACGGAGATCATAGGGGTGTTCCTGGTCTACTGTGCGAAATCATTTTTTGAGACAAAAGAAGAACAGCGTGTACGGCTGGAAGAGCAGTATATGTACAACGGAACTGAAAACAATGACGTGGTTGCACCGGTGCAACCGGAAAGAGAGGAAATTTTATGACAATGACAGCATTTTTGGTCATCCTGACAGTATGTGCGGCGGTGACGTCACTGCTCAGTGAAGCAGTCAAAAAGTTTTTGGACGAACAGAAGATATCGTATGCGTCAAACATCATCGTCCTGGTCATGGCGCTGATCGTGGGATGCGGGACGACGGCTCTTTACTATGTGAACTGCCAGGTGCCGTTCAATGCCCTGAACAGTGTATACCTTGCCCTGATGGGCATTGCGAACTGGATCGGGGCAATGGTGGGCTATGACAAGGTCAGGCAGGCAGTAGAGCAGATCAAAGGGATCTGAGGCCGGGGAGAAGAAAAGTATGAAGACAGGACAGGCAGGCATAGACCTGATCAAAAAATATGAAGGCTGCCGGCTGGATGCATATAAGTGTCCGGCCGGGGTGTGGACCATCGGCTACGGGCATACCGGGGATGTACAGCCCGGGCAGAAGATCACCCAGGCGCAGGCAGACATGATCCTGCGTGTGGATCTGGAAAAGTTTGAGAAAAAAGTGGAAAAGTATTACAGCCGGTACCGGTGGACACAGAATGAGTTTGACGCGATGGTGTCCTTTGCGTTTAACCTGGGCAGCATCGACCAGCTTACTGCCGGCGGTACGAGGAGCCGGGCCGTTATTGCAGAAAAGATGCTGCTGTACAATAAGGCGGCCGGCAAGGTGCTTCCAGGGCTGACACGGCGCCGGAACGAAGAACGGGAACTGTTCTTACGGAAGACGGTGGGAAATGCCAGTGCAGGCAGCAGTACGGCAGACGTTGCACAGTACCCCACATTGAAGAAAGGCAGTAGGGGAGAGTGGGTAAAGAAGCTGCAGCAGAGACTATGTAGTCTGGGGTATGCAGTCGCCTGTGACGGGATCTTCGGGGATAAGACGCTGGCAGCAGTTAAAGAGTTCCAAGTCATGACCGGACTGGTCGTGGATGGTATCGTTGGCAATGCTACATGGCGCGCTCTGGCAACATAATATATTTAGGAATCCATCCAGCAAAAAAAGGAGTAGTAAAAAGCGCACACTACAGTAAACTCCGCCTGACCGCCCGAAAAAGCGGCTGCGGTGGAACCGAAGTCTA
>CANOET010000347.1 GCA_947564835.1 uncultured Eubacterium sp.
TGCAGAATGCCTAGGGATTCTTAACATTCTGGAATAGGAGCAGGAAGCCAGGCCAGTTCCCCCTCACCCGGCGTCCGCACAGTCACATTCAGGTAGTCCCAATACGCAATCAGCGTCTGATATCCATGTCCGGATAATCTAAATACGCAATAATGGCAGAAAAAATCGTTTGTGTTTTAAGAATCCAAATACGGTAACAGGAGGACTTTTTATGTGTCTGACCAATGGAGAAATTGTGTTTCTGAATTTTTGCAGGGAACAGGAAATTCCCGGCTTTGCTTTGGCTGACCGGGACGCGGTATCATACTGGGAGACGGAGGATACGTCTGTACCTCCTATGTCTGTATACGGTTTTGATACGCCAGCGGAAATGGAAGCATGCCTGCAGCCATATATTAAGAGTGAGAGGCTTAGGAAAATACTGGCTGCCGAAGCATTTCAAAGTCTGGCGGCGCAGCAGGAAAAAGATATCGCGGAGTGTATTCCGTGCGGGGATGCGCTGCCTGCATATGTATATAATTTTTAACGGGAGGGTGTGCGATGAAACAATTATTGCTGGTAAATCCGGAACTGGAAAACCGGAAGGTAGCAGTTTTTGGAACGGACCGGGCGGCTCTGCGGCTGTTTTCTGTGCTGCTGCAAAATGATATCTATGTAGAGTGTTTTGTATCGAAGCAGATGCATCCGACGAAGCTGAAAATAATGAATAAACCGGTTGTTTCTATTTATGATCTTCCCAATGCTGATCTTTCTGAGGATGGACGTTCCAGTGACGGACTTTCTGACCGGCAGGGGAAAAAAGGGTTGGCGCTGGTGTTTGCGGACCCGTCGGAGGAAGGGCAGGCAAAAAAGCTGGAGCAGGACGGGTTTGAGGTGTTTTCTGACCGGAATCTGGCGTCTTATGACGGGGATTGTATCTTTTTGTGAGGTGGCTGTATGCTGAAAGTGATTCGGGATTTTGCCCTTTGGTTTCTGATCGAAGATGCGAAGAAATACCGTATGATTTTGTATGCGGACCAGGAGTATCTGGGCCGTATGCAAAAGGTGCTGCATAATCTGGATGTTCCGGTTGCCTATGCGGTCGCTGATAAGGCTTGCGGACAGGCTCGGTCTGTATATGAGCTGCTGTATGAAGATCCGCATGCAGTGATGATTATTGTTGTAAAGAATCATTTTGACCGGGCAAGAAAAACGCTGGAAGGTATGGGGTTCCGGTTAGGGGTGCATTTTAAAAGTATTCAGCGGTTTTTGCCGGAGACCTGTGCGGCGCCTTATTATTATGATCCGGTCTGTGGGTTTAATGTGTATACAGAAACGGAAGGGCTGCAGGGGTTTTGCGTATTCGGTGATGCGGACAGCCCGTCCGCGCTGCGGATTGTTACGATGGGCGGGAGTACGACGGATGCTTTTTTATATCCGTTCCGTTCGTGGTCGGAGTTTTTGCATGTCCTTTTGGAAGAGCGCGGGGTCGAAAATGTTGTTTTTTGCGGAGGCGTTGCAGGATACCGTTCCTCGGAAGAGCTGTTTAAAATCATCCGGGACGGAATCGGCCTGGCGCCCCGGCTGGTGCTGAATTTCAGCGGCAGCAATGATCTGAGTGTGTTTGATTATCCGTATATTAACGGTTATATGCGCACGGTTTGTGCTTTTCTGGAACAGCAAAGGGACAGGCTGGATACCAGGTTCGGGATGAATGTATTTGGCGTCAGCTGGGGGCGGGGGGGGGTAAAAACGGATGCGCCGCCGTCCGAAGAAGCGTATGATTCCTTCTGGCTGCAAAATCAACGGATGATTCATGCTGTGTGCGAAGCATTTGGCATCCGGCAGCTGACGTTTTATCAGCCGAATTTGTGCAATGGAAAAAAGCTGACGGAATTTGAGCGGGCGTATATTTTAAACGCATGTTACTGGGGGCCGGACCGGATGACGCCGGAGCAGACGATCAGGCGTGCGGTTGCCTTTCGGGAACGGGTCAGACGGGCTGCGCAGCAGGAAAGCTGGCTGGTGGATTTGTCGGGGATTTTTGACAGGGAGGAGGTCTATCTGGACCGCCTGCATGTGAATGAGACAGGCAACCGCCTGATCGCAGAGCATATGCTTGCGGAAATGGAACGGCTGTGGAGGGACACATAGCAAAAGGAGGAGTTATGATACAAAATGTGGTTTGAAATTGCAATTTTTATCCTGTCTGCAGCCCTGCCCTGGTGCAGGAAGCCGCAGCGGGCGGAATGGACGCCTGAGAAAAAAGGGTGCCTGGCTGTCTGGGTTTTGGCGCCTGCTTTGTATGTGCTGCTGTATCAGAGGGCTTTTCCGGTAAAAGGGCTGCTGGCTGTGATGTTTGCTTATGGATGGCTGTGGCAAAGCGGATCTGTGCTCCAAAGCGCGGGAAAGTTAGCAGAAAGGGTGCCTGTGCATTTACATTTCCGCCTGCGGGCTGTTCTGGTTACAAAAATCGCAGCGGTGTTGTGTTTGTATGTTTTTGCAGTCAGGCGTTATGTACCTGACGCATCTGACAGCGCGGGCAGTAAATGCAAAGCAATGTTGTTTTTTGCCGCGGTCAGCGCCTGCCTGTTTTTTTCCCGAAAAATCCGGGCGCGGGCAGAGGCGGCTGGGTGGGGGATACCGCAGTCTGTATTGGGCGCTGCGGTGCCTGTCTTTGGATTTTATCTTGTGGAGTGCATATATAACCCGTATTTGGAGGATATGAGCCTGCGGTTTGTAACAGGGAATCTATTGTGGCTGGCTGCGTTGTTTTTGATTTTGTATTTTGCAGTGCCGTGGAAGCGTGCGGCGGCCGGGGTGTTTTTGACGCTTTGCTTAAGCTTTGGCGCAGGAAATTATTATGTGGGGCTGGCTGGAGCGTTACAGAATGCTTCAATATTATGCTATCTTTGACCGGGACCGCCAGATCCGTTATTATAGATAGGAAGAACAGGGGGAAGCTTATGGATCTTATATTTTTGCTTATTGCCGTCTGCCCGGCAGCTGCAGCGGCAGGGTATGAATGCGTGCGCGGCGAAGACGGCAGATCTTTTGGCGCGGCGTTTGCGGAGTGGTTTTACTGTGTTACATTTGTGAATCTGGCGCTGCTGTATGCGCGCGGGTGGGGGAGTTTTGACTTTACGGCGTTTTCGGTGGTGTTTTTGCTGAAATATATGCTGAGCAGTGCGGCGGCGGTTGCGGTTGTATGGGTTGGGAAGCGGGGGTACAGATTTTTGAAGAGGGGTAGGGATTGAAGGAACCATGGAGGGGATCAATCAGGAGATTCAAAGGACCTAATCTGGATAGACTAAAAAAGAAACACTTTTGACATTGTGTTGCGTATTTGATTTCCCGATAGATCTTGATTGGCCGGAGGGATGTGGCTAACCGGACGACTCTGCGGGCTGTAGCCAGGGGACGTGCCCGGAGACACACCTTGGGCGGACTGGGGCAACGCTGCGGTGAACTAATCGCTA
>CANOET010000348.1 GCA_947564835.1 uncultured Eubacterium sp.
ACCGCAGCGTTGCCCCAGTCCGCCCAAGGTGTGTCTCCCGGCGGATCCCCAGTCCCCAGCCCGCAGAGTCGTCCGGTTAGCCACATCCCCAATAAAAATCGCACCCCATATCAATCCTGCTCCCAGTACTTATTCCCCGTCCAACAATTTTTCAACCAGCCTGACGCAAGCAGCAGCATCTTTGGAATAGCCGTCAGCGCCGATTTCATCCGCGAAGCTTTGCGTAATAGCGGCGCCGCCGATAATAATTTTCCCGGCGTAATTTTTTTCTTTTGCAAGCTGCACGACATCCTGCATACGCATCATTGTTGTAGTCATAAGGGCGGACAGTCCGATGACTGCCGCATGTTCGCGGATTGCTGTGGATACGATGGTTTCCGCCGGAATATCTTTGCCAAGATCAATCACATGATATCCATAGTTTCGGAGCATCAGAACAACCAGATTTTTTCCGATATCGTGGATATCGCCTTCTACAGTTGCAACGACCAGCTTGATAGCTTCTTTTCCGTTTCCAGTGCGTTCAATCATCGGCTCCACGTATTCGATCGCGGTCTTCATCGCGTTGGCGCTGCCGATCAGCTGGGGCAGGAAATATTTCTGCTGATCGAACAGTTCCCCGACTTCATTAATGGCAGGAATCAGATAGTCGTTGATTAGCGCTTCCGGCTGCGTACCGCGCCCCAGTTCTTCTTTTGCAAGGTTTACAATACTGTTTTTTTCGCCCTGCAGTACCGCGCGGTAAACCGGATGGGACCGCACTTCTGCTGCGGCCGCTGACCCATCTGCGGCACATGATCCATTCGCGGCTGCTGATACGCCAGAAGCGGCTGACGCAGCAGAAGCAGTTTGCGCATTTGCGGCTGCCGGCGCACCCGCGCCTGCTGTGCCTCCAGAGGATGACGGGCCTGCAGCCGCTGTACGTTTCTGTTCCTGTATTTGCATGTTTTGCTGATAGGTCTGTATCCGGCTAATGTAGCGAAGATCGCTGCCTTTTTTATTTAACAGCATATCGGATGCTGCGGCTGCATTCATCAAAAGATCCTGCGACGGGTTGGCAATGGCCATTGTCAGGCCGTGCGCAATGGCCATCGTCAGGAATGCCGTATTGACAAAGGAACGCTCCGGCAGTCCGAAAGAGATATTGGACAGCCCGCAGACTGTTGCGATGCCTAACTGTCTGCTGCAATACGCAATCGTGTCAAAACATTCCAAAGCCGCCGCCGGATTGGCCCCGACTGTTGCAACCAGGCCGTCTGCGATTACATCTTCTTTGACAAACCCCTGCCGCAGCGCTTCATGGAAAATCGTATGCACAATGTCCCTTTTTTCTTCAGGCGTTTTCGGAAGCCCTTCGTCGGATAACGGAAGCAGGATAAACATGGCACCGTATTTTTTTACGATCGGCAGCAAACGCTCGAACTTTTCTTTTTCCAGAGAAATAGAATTAATCAGGGCGCGGCCTGGGTAAATGCGCAGCGCTGCTTCCATAACCTCAACCGAACTGGAATCGATACACAGGGGGCAGTCAACGGTCGTTGTCACTTCATAAATGGCTTCCATCATCATCTGTTTTTCATCGATCCCGTTCATACCCATATTTACATCCAGGACAGAAGCGCCGTTTGCTTCTTGTTCCCTCGCCATCGAGCGGACAAGCTCCAGGCTTCCTTCCCTAAGCTGCGCCTGCAGTTTTTTCTTTCCGGTCGGGTTAATCCGTTCTCCGATCACCTGAAAGCTGCCGTCCAGCGTAATTTCCACGGTTTTGCGTTCGGATGCAAGCACACGTCTGTGTTCTGTGCTTATCGGAAGCGGCCTGCAGCCTTTGACAGCATCCGCCAGCGTGCGGATATGATCCGGTGTGGTACCGCAGCATCCGCCCAAAAGCGCTGCTCCTGCCTCTATTAGTTTTTTCCCCGCATCCGCAAACTCCTGCGGACTTGTCCGGTATACGGTCCGGCCGTCCTCCAGCTCCGGCAGCCCGGCGTTCGGCTTTGCCAGAATCGGGATATTGGCATACGCATACATTTCCTGTACCGTTTCGACCATCTCTAACGGCCCGGTAGAGCAATTCAGGCCAACCGCATCCACACCGAGGCTTTGAAGTACGACAACCGCAGTTTTTGGATCCGTGCCGAATAAGGTACGGCCGTCTGCTTCAAAAGTCATGCTTGCCATAATCGGAAGGCTGCAGATCTCACGGATAGCAAGGACAGCAGCCCGGGTTTCCTGCAGGCTCATCATTGTTTCCACAACAAATAAATCTACGCCTGCTTCATATAAGGCCCTTGCCTGCTCCTGATACACGCTGACCAGCTCTTCAAACTGCAGCTCACCGAGCGGATAAAGCTGCTGCCCGGTCATTGTCAGATCACCCGCAGTAAACGCTCCGCCGTCTGCGGCTTCCTTCGCCAGGCTGACCAGGCTGGTATTCATCCTTTTCAGCTGATCCGCCAGGCCGTACTCTGCCAGCTTGATACGGTTGCCGGTAAAGGTCGGCGTATAAAGGATCTTTGTGCCGGCTTCCACATAACTGCGCTGAAGTTTTAGCATCACCTGCGGATGTTCCAAAATCCACTGCTCCGGGCAGACATTGCCCGGCATTCCGGCTCTTTGCAGGTTGGTTCCGGTGGCGCCGTCTAGGAGCACTACACCGCTGTTTACAAGGTCACGAAATTCCTGTTTTGTCATATGGTTCTGTCTCCTGTTTCTATGATTATTTTGTGTTTGGGATAACTGAAAGTCTGGACGACTCTGCGGGCTGGGGCCAGGAGATGTGGCTATCCGGACGACTCTGCGGGCTGGGGCCAGCCCGCAGAGTCTGGTTATTGGAAGGCTTTACAGCACCTGAGAGTTCAGTTATTGGAAGGCTTTACAACATCTGAGAGTCTGGTTATTAGCAAGCTTGTTCCCAACTTTATTCCCAATTATTTAAATTATAATACATTGGGAATAAAGTTGGAATAAGAATTTATATTATTTTGCTCTCTTTTTTACAAATGCGGGTACTTATTGAAACATTTCGATTTTGAATTTAAGCCTGCTATTTTATAATTTGCCAACTTTAACGCTTTTGATTTTGACAAAGGTAAAAAATGGTAAGGGCAAAACAAGGGAAAAGGATACATATTTTGAAGCTAAACATACCGCAAAGCCTTGAAAATTAAGGAAAATTAGAACAGTTAGGACAGTTAGTAGATAAACTGGAATTTAGATACCGGAAGGCTTTACGTAAACTGAAATTTAGATACCAGAAGGCTTTACATGAACTAAAATTTAGATGTTGTAGAGCTTGCCATAACCAGACTTTGCGGGCTGTGGGCAGGGCATGCGCTGGGAGACACACCTTGGAAGGACGTTGAAGGGGCGCTTTTAGCGGAGGTGA
>CANOET010000349.1 GCA_947564835.1 uncultured Eubacterium sp.
GTCCGCCCAAGGTGTGTCTCCCGGCGCGTCCCCTGGCCACAGCCCGCAGAGTCGTGCGGTGAGCCACATCTCCTGGCTAACCATAATCTTTCGGTAAGCCCCAAAATGCGGCGCAATGTCGATTCTGCTGTTTTGCGCCTAAAATCATTTCTAAGAGCCCAATGTCTCCACCGGCGGAACGAAACTATTTTCCGGCTTAACATCAGCCTGCAGATAATCCCTGGCTTTCTGCATCAGATATCCGTATTCATTTTTATCCGGATCTTCCATCACCAGCTCCAGCAGCATGTGTAAAATCTCCCCGACCTGCCGCCCCTCACAGATACCGAGCGCCAGGATATCGCGCCCGTGTACCGCCAGCTGTTTCAGGCTGATGCAGTCGCCTTCTTTGATCACCGCATTATACAGCTTCTCATAGTCTTCTACATAGGCCAGCTTTTCTGCGCGCTGATAATCGCTCTGTGCCAGGATATCCGCGCGTTTAACCGCAAAAATGGCCGGAAACTGTTCTTTTCCGCATGTTACGATGGCGCGGCGTACTTTCCCGCGGGTCAGCTTCGGATTGTAGTCATGCCAATACACCAGCGCACAGACTGCGTCCATTGTCGCACGGTCAAATTTCAGCCGCCGAAGCACCTTCTCCGCCACTGCCGCGCTCTGTGCCGGATGCCCGTGGAAATGATCCGTTCCGTCCTGATCCGTCGTTTTGCACAGCGGCTTTGCGATGTCATGAAACAGCATGGCAAGCCGCAACACCTTGTCCGGCGGGGTATGCTGCATTGCAGCGATTGTATGCTCGCCGACGCTCAGACTGTGATGCGGGTGGTTTTGCCCGGTCTCCATCATCCGGTCAAATTCCGGCAGAATGATTTTTGAAATCCCAAGCGCATACAGCTTTCGCATATATTCCGGATGCGGCGATACGGCCAGCTTGACCAGCTCTGTCTGAATCCGCTCGGCGCTGATCCGCCTTAGATCCGCAGCCAGCGTACGGATTGCTTCTTGTGTCTGTGCTTCAATCTGAAAATCCAGCTGTGCCGCAAAGCGCACCGCCCGCAGGATCCGCAGCGCGTCTTCTCCAAAGCGGTCCAGCGGATTCCCGACACACCGGATCCGCCCGGCTGCCAAGTCTTCTGCACCGTCAAATGCGTCGACCAGTCCGCCCCGCTCCCGGTAAGCCATCGCGTTAATGGTAAAATCGCGCCGTTGTAAGTCTTCCAGCAGGCTGGGCGTGAATATGACTTCTTTGGGATGCCTGCCGTCTGTATATTCCCCGTCAATCCGGTAGGTTGTTACTTCGAAGCCGTCTTTTCCGATCATCACTGTGACCGTTCCATGTACAAGCCCGGTATCTACTGTCCTTGGAAACAGATCTTTTACCTGCGCCGGCAGTGCCGAGGTCGTTATATCCCAGTCTGTCGGAGTCCTCCCAAGCAGGCTGTCCCGGATACATCCGCCCACGGCATAAGCTTCATAGCCATGCGCCTCCAGCCCGTCCAGGATCTGCTTTACTTTTTCCGGCAGGCGGATCTGTATCTTTTGTTTTTCTTCCAGCTTAGGTTCCCTTGTGATCTCCATGGTTTTTTCCCGGCCTTTCTGCGCATGGATTTGTTTTTGCGCTGTTTCTTTAATATGCCCTGCCCCAGACCACCAGCTTCTTTGCAGGCCTTCCGCAGCAGACGCATACATCTGAGATCTGTTCCTGCTCAAACGGCATGCAGCGTGATGTTGCAGTCGTGTCTTCTTTGATCTTGTCCTCGCAAGCCTGGTCCCCGCACCACATCGCGCGGATAAATCCTGGCTTCTTATCCAGCGCATTCTGGAACTCCATATAATCAAATGCATCTGAAATATGGGAATCCCGGTGTTCTTTTGCGCGTGCATACATATCCGCCTGGATTGTATCTAACAGCTGTGCCAGCTTCGCCGGTACTTCCTCCAGCGGCGTCTCGTATTTTTCCCTTGTGTCCCGGCGTACCAGCACACACTGGCCTTTTTCGATATCTTTCGGCCCGATCTCAATCCGTACCGGAATCCCCCGCATTTCCTGTTCGGAGAATTTCCATCCCGGGCTTTTTTCACTGTCATCGACTTTCACGCGCAGCTGAGCCTTTAACGTCTCATACAGCTGATTTGCCTGCTCCAGTACGCCTTCTTTCTGCTGCTGGATCGGAATGATCATTACCTGCACCGGAGCAATCGCCGGCGGTAGCACCAGGCCGGAGTTATCGCCATGCACCATAATAATCGCGCCGATAATGCGTGTACTCAGCCCCCAGGAGGTCTGATGCACATACTGCAACTGGTTATTTGTGTCTGTATACTGAATACCGAATGCTTTTGCAAATCCGTCGCCGAAATTATGGCTTGTGCCGGACTGCAGCGCTTTCCCGTCATGCATCAGCGCTTCAATCGTATAAGTCGCTTCCGCACCCGCAAACTTTTCCTTTTCCGTCTTCTGGCCGCAGATAACCGGAATCGCGAGCACTTCTTCACAGAACCGCGCATAGACATTCAGCATTTGCTCCGTACGTTCCTGCGCTTCTTGAGCGGTTGCATGCGCCGTATGGCCCTCCTGCCATAAAAATTCCCGTGATCTTAAAAACGGACGTGTTTCCTTTTCCCATCTGACCACCGAACACCACTGGTTGTAGACCTTCGGAAGGTCACGGTAAGACTGTACATCATTTTTATAAAAATCACAAAACAGCGTTTCCGAAGTCGGCCTGACACAAAGCCTTTCCTGCAGCTCGCTCTGTCCGCCGTGCGTCACCCACGCAACCTCCGGTGCAAAGCCTTCCACATGGTCTTTTTCCTTATTTAAAAGGCTTTCCGGAATAAATAACGGCATATACACGTTCTGCACGCCGGTTTCTTTAAAACGGCGGTCCAGTTCCCGCTGGATATTTTCCCAGAGTGCATAGCCTGCCGGTTTGATGATCATGCAGCCTTTGACGGACGAATAGTCGATCAGCTCAGCCTTTTTTACTACATCAGTATACCACTGTGCGAAATCCTCCTGCATACTTGTGATGGATTCCACTAATTTCTTGTCCTTTGCCATAATTTTCTCCTTCTATCTGTCTTCCTTTATCTGTTTTCTTCTACTTGAAGCGCTTTGTTTGACGAATACAGATTTATTTTAGCGTCATAATCTTCTGCTGTCAAGCAGGCAAATTGACGGCCAGCGTTGAAAGCTACTTTCTTGTTACAGTTCACACCCAATGTTATTAAGTTAAGCTGATTGAAAAAATCTCATCATATGGCAATGACATTAAGTTAAGATTACAAACGCCAAAAACATTACATCAGATTCCTAACCTGGATGAACCAGAAAAGAAACATTTTGATTGGCCAGGGGATGTGGCTA
>CANOET010000350.1 GCA_947564835.1 uncultured Eubacterium sp.
GCTGGATTTCACCTCCGCTAAAAGCGCCCCTTCAACGTCCTTCCAAGGTGTGTCTTCCGGCGCCTCCCCGTTCCACAGCCCGCAGAGTCTGGTTATTGGCAGGCTTACACTTGTTGCACGTACAGCCTGTGAAAACCAGCCAGGCCATTTCCCCCTCACCCGGCGTCCGCCTCCCCACACCCCCGGCCCCCTCTGTTTATAAAATTTTAAGAAATCCAAAATCCCTTGAAAAATCAACCTTCCTTAAATATTGTTAGCACTCATTCGCAAAGAGTGCTGATTTTCTATTGACTTTTCTTTTTATTCGTATTACTATTTCACTTAGAACAAAACGTGCAGGCCATCCATTCATGCTTCCTGCACCACATATATGCCCCTTTTTTCCGGGGCCAGCCACATACAGAAAATAAGAATTATAGAAAAGGAGTTCATTCTCATGGAAAACAAACACGGAAATCTTTCAATTAACAGTGAAAACATCTTCCCGATTATTAAAAAATGGTTATATTCCGATCACGATATTTTTTACCGTGAGCTGATATCCAACGGCTGCGATGCGATCACCAAGCTTAAGAAGCTGGATATGATGGGGGAATATACCCTTCCTGACGACTACAAGCCGCAGATCCAGGTCACAGTGAATCCGGATGAAAAGACGCTGACTGTAACAGATAACGGCCTTGGCATGACTGCCGCGGAGGTGGAAGAGTATATTAACCAGATCGCTTTTTCCGGTGCGGCGGATTTCCTGGAAAAATATAAGGACAAGGCGAATGAAGATCAGATCATCGGCCATTTCGGCCTGGGCTTCTACTCTGCGTTTATGGTTGCGGATCAGGTGACGATTGATACGCTGTCCTATCAGGAGGGCGCGCAGGCTGTCCACTGGTCCTGCGACGGCGGTACGGAATTTGATATGACCGAAGGCTCTAAAGACAGCGTCGGTACGACGATGACTCTTTATTTGAATGAAGACTGCCTGGAATTTGCCAATGAATACCGTGCGAGAGAGGTGATTGAAAAATACTGCTCCTTTATGCCGATTCCGATTTATTTAAATAAGGCTAATGCAGAGCCGGAATATGAAACGATCGACCCGGCTGACCGGCGGGATGATGATACGGTAATCGAAACGATTATTGAGGAAGCAAAGACCGAGGAAAAAGAGAATGAAAACGGTGAAAAAGAGGTCGTGGAAGTCTCTCCGCGCACGGAAAAGTTAAAAATCGTAAAACGCCCGGTTGCTATCAATGATACGAATCCGCTTTGGGCTAAGACGCCGAAGGACTGCACCGAGGAAGAATATAAGGAGTTTTACCGTAAGGTCTTCCATGATTACAAAGAGCCGTTATTCTGGATCCACCTGAATATGGACTATCCGTTTAACTTAAAGGGCATTTTATATTTCCCGAAAATCAATACGGAATATGACTCCATCGAGGGTACGATCAAGCTGTACAACAACCAGGTATTTATCGCGGACAATATTAAAGAAGTGATTCCGGAATTTCTGATGCTGTTAAAAGGCGTGATCGACTGCCCGGACCTTCCGCTGAACGTATCCCGCAGCGCGCTGCAAAACGACGGCTTTGTGAAGAAAATTTCGGAATATATTACAAAAAAAGTCGCTGACAAGCTGACCGGCATGTGCAAGACGGAAAAAGAGAACTATGAAAAATACTGGGATGATATCAGTCCGTTTATTAAATACGGCTGCCTGAGGGATGACAAGTTCTGTGATAAAATGAACGATTATATCCTGTTCAAGAACCTGGACCACAAATATCTGACATTACCGGAATGCTTAAAAGCCGACGATGAACCGGCAGACGGAGCAGATGCTGCACAAGAAGGCTCTGAAAACGCTGACGGCACAGATACGAACACAGACAGCACGGAAGATGCGGTTGAAGTCGAAAATGCAGACGGTACTTCCGCAACCGGCGATGCTGCCGATGACCCGGAAGAAGAAAAGGATACGCGCAAGACGATTTACTATGTCACCGATGAACAGCAGCAGAGCCAGTATATTAACATGTTCAAGGAACAGGGCATGGATGCCGTGATCTTAAGCCACAGCATCGACTCTTCCTTTATTACACAGCTGGAGCGCCGCAATGAAAAATTCAAATTTATGCGCATTGACGCAGATGTAACAGAGTCCTTAAAAGAGGATGTGCCGCAGGAAGAGTTAAAAGAGCAGACGGAAACGCTGACGGAAATTTTCCGTAAGGCGCTGGCCAATGACAAGCTGACCGTCAAGGTGGAAAAGCTGAAAAACGAATCCGTTTCTTCTATTATTACACTGTCCGAAGAAGGCAGGCGTATGCAGGAAATGATGAAGATGTACGCGATGGGCGGTATGGGCGGCATGGATGCTTCTATGTTCGGCGGAGACATTTCCCTGACCCTGAATGCAAACAACGCGCTCGTAACGTATATCCTGGAACACAAGGATTCCGAACATGTACCGATGTTCTGCCAGCAGCTGTATGACCTGGCCCTGATCAGCAATCAGCCGCTTGCACCGGAAGCGATGACGAAATTTATCACCAGAAGCAACGAAATTATGATGCTGCTTGCAAAATAAACAGGAAAGGAAGCCGTCCTTTATGGAACCAAAACAATCCTTTTACGAAACACAGGCAAAAACGATCATCAAGCAGCTGGAAAAACGGCGTATGGAAGGCCGCTACTGCCCTACCAGGGAAGATGCGGTAAAAACTGCCATGGCGCTGACTGCCGCAGACACGACCGTCTCTTTCGGAGGCTCCATGACCCTGGCAGAAACCGGGATCCTGGATGCTTTAAGGCAGAGGGACGATATCCGGCTGATCGACCGCAGCCTTGCCAAAACACCGGAAGAAATCAAACAGGCATACCGCGACTCTTTCAGCGCGCATACGTATTTTATGAGTACCAATGCCATTACGCTGGACGGGCAGCTGGTCAATGTCGACGGCAACGGCAACCGGGTCGCGGCGCTGATCTATGGGCCGGATCAGGTGATCGTTGTGGCGGGGATGAATAAAGTCGCCGCGACCATAGACGATGCGCTCCGGCGCGTCCGCAACATTGCTTCTCCGCCGAACTGTATCCGACTGCACAAAAATACCCCTTGCGCAGCTACCGGAATGTGTGCGGAATGCCTTGGAGATGACTGCATCTGCAGCCAGACCGTGATTACCAGGCGCAGCGGGATCGTCGGGCGCATTAAGATATTGCTGGTCGGGGAAGAGCTGGGATATTAAGTTTAACCTGGATAAACCAGAAAAGAAATACTTTTGATATTGTGTTGCGTTTTTGATTGGCTATGCGGACGCCGGATGAGGGGGAAAGGGCCTGGCTTCCGGCTCCTATTCC
>CANOET010000351.1 GCA_947564835.1 uncultured Eubacterium sp.
CCGGCCCTGCTCTATGGCGGAAACCCGTTTTTCCAGCTGTTTTGTACCCCCCCCCGATCAGGGAACGGGCCCCGTTTCGTTGTAAATAAATGCCCATTTTTTTATTCCTTTCCTTTTCAAATCCTGCAGCCTGCCGCAGAACCTCCGGAAGCCGTTTCCACCGCACAGCCCCCGCGGGCTGTCCCCCTGCTAATTCTTTTTCAGCAGTACGGCACGTATCCATGTCCGCAGGATCTTCACCGGCGGCCCGAATAGCCCTAAATTCACATAGCCCCCGGCCTGCACGGTCAGGATACCGCTTGTGCCAAGATGGCAGATCTGGTACCCTTCCGGTATGGACGTACCGTTGGAACAGCGGTAATCTTCCTGGTACCCTGCGGTGTTTGATGCGCCCAGGAACATGTTCAGGTTACTATTGGCATGGATTGTGCCGTTTGCATTGGTGTCATACCGTATCCCGCCTGTGACAAGGTAAACGCCTGCATGCTGCAGCTGCAGTGATGCTAAAAGTTTTGAGTCATTGCCGCAGACATATTCATCCGTCTTATATGCATCGTACACCGCCGCCGGCCTTTCCGCTGCGACTTCCTCCACACGGCTGCGCAAGGAGCCTGGCACGCCCGCATTGTTTTCTTTTGCGGACATTGCCCTGCTGTTGTCCGTCATATTCTTTGCGTCCGTTACATAATTTTTCGGAAGCGCGGCGTTTGCCGTATTCTGCGCGGATGCCGCGCTGCTTTTGGCTGTATTTGCCGTATTCTGCGCATTGACAGCATTAGTATTAGCTGCATTTGCCGCATTCTGCGCATTGACAGCATTGGTATTGGCTGTATCTGCCGCACCCCGGGCAGCTTCCGCAGCCGATTTTGCCGCAGCCGCCGTGTCCTGTGCGGATGCGACCGCGGCCTTTATTTCCTCCTGGTTTTTTTGCAGCCGGGATATCCCGGCTTCCAGTTCCTTAGTACCCCCCCCCGATTGGAAAACGGATACCGTTTTTCTGTAGATAAATTCCCATTGCCCACCTTCCTTACCTATAGTAGACGCTGATCTTTGCATCCGACACGTCAAAAACATCCTCCCCATTGTTCCTATAGGGGTTTACCTCTATCTGCCTGTCAGCGTCCCACGTATTAAAATTCAGCTCAAAAACAATGTTATAACCGGCCATGGCACATGACCGTTCCGACCAGGCCCGGTCGCCCCGGAAGATCCTGGAAAAATTTGTCCAGTTATCAAGGACCGCAACCCTGACATAAAATTCCACTGCCTTTCCAACATATGGGCGCAGGTCCGGCACGTCTTCCTGCAGAACGCCGTCGCAAATCGTCTTCCATTCCAGATGTCTCCTGTTTTGTTCTACCCGGTTTGCCAGCGTCCCTGGCATGCCTGCGTTGTTTTCACTTGCCGGCAGTGCAAAACCGATACTGTCCGTTACCGCAACGGAATCAGATAGCTTTACCAGCCCGTAGGCTGTTCCGGATGCCCGCCCCTGTTCCACGGCTGCCAGTCTTTTTTCCAGTTCCTTGGTACCCCCCCCCGATTAGAAAACGGGTACTGTTTTTCTGTAGATAAATTCCCATGATTTCTTTCCTTTCCACGGAAGACCGGCCCGCAGGCAAAGCCCCGCCATACAGCGCCGGTATATGGCCCGGCACAAACCCCGGTGCATGTTATTCCCCGAAAGCAAAGATATTTACCCATACATCCGGCGCCGGTCCCCCGTCCGTATTTCTTGCATAAAACGTCGTCCTGTCCCCGTCCACGTTCACTGCACGGAAAATCTCCGTCCCCGTGTTCAGTGTTGAGGCGGGCACCGCAATAATAAAATAGCCCGTGTCTTTAAAACCCAGATGGTGGTTCAGTGTAAAAACACCCGGTTCCTGCGTGCCGGTTTCAAACCCAAGCGCCACACTGGTCATCAGCTTCAGGCGGCTGCAGAATTTATGGAAGCCGTATGCCATAGTGCCCGGCCTTCCTGCATTTTTCTCACCTGCAGACAATGCCAGCCCGGTGCTTTCTGTTACTGCATCCGAATCCGTCAGCTTTACCAGCCCGTAGGCTGTTTCAGATGCCCGGCCCCGCTCCACGGCCAGCAGCCTTTTCTCAAGCTCCTTTGTACCCCCCCCCGATTGGGTTACGAATACCGTTTTTCTGTACATAAATCCCCATGATTCCCCTCCGTGTTAACCGTTATCCTGGTAAAAATAGGCAAGCTGGCCACGGACGATCCCGGTGTCTAGGCCGTGTTCCGTGTAGAAATATACCTCGCCCTTACTGTTGACGCTGAGGAAGCCCCCTGTCTGCCCCGGGGAAACTGCCGCAACGTTTATTGCCGCATACGGGTACACGTGAACCTGTGCGATCAGGACGCTCTGGTACGCCGGTATGTTATTTAATTTCAAATCTATATTTACAATCGCCTGGCCGTTCTTCACCTGCACATAGGACCAGTTATCTGTTACGAAGTCCGTATTTATATACGGGTAACTGATATCCGTAGCTGCGGCATCCTTCAATTGCTGTATCTCATACATCATTGTCCCCGGCTGCCCGGCATTCTTTTCACTTGTCGGCAATACAAATTCCGTCGGTTTGGTGATATTCCCGTCATCCGAAATCTCCCGCCGCATCTGGGCTGCTATCTGCAGCCCTTGCGGATTTTTTACGCCTACGCTCATGCCTGGCCCCCTTCCTGCGCTTCCTGCACCTGTGTATCCCCTTCCGGGGTAATGACAATATCGCCGTCCCGGATCTTCCCGGCTGCATTGTCCGCTTCGTACTCTTCCTCTGTCCCGGTCCAGATCCGCGGGAGCGCTTCCAATTCCGTGACGCGCCTTTCCAGGTCTGCGATCCGCTGCCTGGCTGCCGCGTCTGTGAGAAGCACCGCTTCCCTGCCCGGCCCGAACAGGAAGCCGTCAACTTCATCCGCTGCAGGCACATCCGCGCCTGCCCTGCTTTCCTTTTCAGTCCCCATCCGCTGTATCCTCTCCTTTCCCGTCCGTGCCGTCCGCAGCCAGCGGCAGGATTTCCAGTTTCCCGCCGTCTGCCTTCTTTATGCTGACCGCTGCCTGGCGTACGGTTTCCATCTGTTTTTCCATGTCGCCGGTCCTGTCTTCTATGGCGCTGACACCGTTTTCCACGGCGCCAACCCGGCTTTCCATGGTTTCCAGGGCTGTATGGATCTCTTCCACGGCTGCGTACATGGCCACGGCCATTGCCGCAAGCTTCCCGTCCAGCCCTTCTATAAGCCCCTGCAGGCTGTTCCTGTTAAACCAGTCCATGCCGTCCATGCAAAGCCCCCTTTATGTTTCCTGCTGT
>CANOET010000352.1 GCA_947564835.1 uncultured Eubacterium sp.
GAAAAAAGGACCCTGGGGTAAGTTTCCCCCAGCGTCACTTTAATATACGGGTAAGTCTTGTCATCTTTCAGCAGGATATTATACTTCGGACGATGCTCTTTGATCAGGTTGCACTCCAGTACAAGCGCTTCCAGTTCCGAATCCGTAATAATATATTCAAAACGGTCGATCAAAGACACCATTTGGTCTTTGCGCAGCCCTTCCTTATGGCTTGCGCGGAAATACTGACGCACACGGTTTTTCAGGCTGACAGCCTTTCCGACATAAATAATCGTGTCATTCTTATCGTGCATCAGGTAGACACCCGGCCGGTCCGGGAGTTTCTTCAATTCTTCCTGAATATCAAACATGATTTCCTGTCATCTTCCTTTTGCTGTTCCGGATGCGGCCGGACAGGCCGCAAGCAATCCGGATCGTTACTTCTGCTCCCATCGCTGCTCTTCCCGTGAAGAAAGCTGCCCATCTTCCTGCAGGCGCTGCGCCGACGGATGCGGCCCCTGCCCGCCATACGGATTCGTACCAGCAGTCGCATTTGATCCCTGCCCGCTATACGGATTCGCACCGGCTGTTGGATTTGATCCCTGCCCGCCATACGGATTCGCACCGGCTGTCGGATTTGATCCCTGCCCGCCATACGGATTCGCACCGGCTGTCGGATTTAGTCCCTGCCCGCCATACAGATTCGTATCTGCAGACGAATTTGGCATCGACCCGCCATACAGATTCGTACCAGCAGTCGCATTTGTCCTCTGCCCGTCATACAGATTCGTACCAGCAGTCGCATTTTGTTCCGGAACCCCATATGGATTTCCACCAGTTAACGAATTTGGCTCCTGCCCTCTATATGGATTTGCACCGGCAGCCGGATTCGGCCCTTGTTCTCCATACGGATTCGGATTTGCAGTTGGATTTGATCCCTGTCCGCCATACGGATTCGGATTTGCAGCCGGATTTGGCCCCTGCCCGCCATACGGATTCACACCGGCTGTCGGATTTGGTCCCGCAACCCCATACGGATTTCCGCCTGCTGCAGGATTTGCCCCTTGCCCGCCATATGGATTCGCACCAGCTGTCGGATTTAGCCCCGCAACCCTATACGGATTTCCGCCTGCTGCCCGGTTCTGGGCTGCGCCTGGCTCATTCGGCTGGCGGAACCCCTGCACCTGCACCGGAGGCTTTTCTTCCTCGTCCGGCGGCTGCGGAATACCTTTGATCTCACGGTAAATACGCATAAACTCCTTACCTGTTATCGTCTCGTGCTCAAATAAATAATCGGCAATCTGATCAAGCACCTCGCGGTTATCTTCCAGCAGTTTTTTCGCCGTTTCGTAACTTTCCTTTAAGAGAACCTGCACTTCCTGATCGATCTCAGCCGCAGTTTCATCTCCGCAGTTTAACACCGGCCTGCCGTCCAGATACCGGTTTTCCACCGATTCCAGGCTGATAAGCCCGAACTTTTTCGACATCCCGTACTGTGTCACCATCGCGCGCGCAATCTGCGTTGCCTTTTCAATATCATTGGAAGCGCCTGTTGTAATCGAATGGAACACAATCTCCTCTGCCGCACGTCCGGCCATAAATGTCACCAGACGGGCTTTCAGCTCTTCTTCAGACATCAGGTATTTTTCTTCTTCCGGCACCTGCATCACATAGCCCAGCGCTCCCATCGTACGCGGTACAATCGTAATCTTCTGCACCGGCTCCGCATTTTTCTGCAGCGCCGTTGTCAGCGCATGGCCCACTTCATGATAAGCGACAATCCGCTTTTCTTCCTTGCCAAGTATCCGGTCTTTCTTTTCCTTGCCCGCAATCACGACCTCCACAGATTCAAACAAATCCGACTGATTGACATACTTCCTGCCGTTTTTCACCGCATTGATCGCAGCTTCATTGATCATATTCGCAAGGTCAGACCCAACCGCCCCGGAAGTCGCAAGCGCAATCGCATCCAGATCCACCGTTTCATCCATCAGCACATCTTTGGAGTGGACTTTTAACGTCTCCACCCTCCCTTTCAGATCCGGCTTCTCCACAATAATCCGCCGGTCAAAACGGCCCGGGCGCAGCAATGCCTTATCCAGCACCTCCGGCCGGTTCGTCGCTGCAAGAATCAAAAGCCCTTTGGACGTATCAAACCCATCCATCTCCGCCAGCAGCTGATTCAGCGTCTGCTCCCGCTCATCATTGCCGCTGCCGTAACGGGTATCCCTGCTCTTGCCGATCGCATCAATCTCATCAATAAAAATAATACAAGGCGCCTGCTTCTGCGCTTCTTTAAACAAATCACGCACACGGGACGCACCGACACCGACAAACATCTCCACAAAATCCGAGCCCGCCAGTGAGAAAAACGGCACATTCGCTTCTCCCGCCACCGCCTTCGCCAACAGCGTCTTCCCCGTTCCCGGAGGCCCTACAAGCAGCGCCCCCTTCGGCAGCTTCGCCCCGATATCCGTATACTTCTGCGGATTATGCAAAAAATCCACGACTTCCTGCAAAGACTCCTTCGCCTCATCCTGTCCCGCTACATCCCGGAACGTAACGCCCGTCTTTTTCTCAACATATACCTTTGCCGTACTTTTTCCGACACCCATACCCATACCGCTGCCCATCTTACGCATTAAAAATCCCATCACTGCCCACAGCAGCAAAATCGGCAGCACAATACTCAGGATATTATAAATCCATGTCGCAGAATCATCCGGTATATATGGATAATATTCCACCCCATGCTCTTTCAAAAGGGATACCAGCTCCAGGTCATTTCCGGCAATGCCCGTATAATAAGTAATCGCCACTAACTCATTTTTCTCTTTTTTCGGCGTGATCCGGTAACTGTTCGACGTTACATGGACCTTATCGACCTTATCTTCCTCTACCATTTTCAGAAATTCCGTATAGGAAATTTCCTTCGTGGTCATCTGTGTCTGCCATCGGCTGAACATGCTCATAAAAAATAAAGCTACGAGTGTAACCAGTAAAAACAGCAGAATCATCTGGCCGTTTGTATTTTTCTTATTGTTGGAATTATTATTCCCGTTATTGGGTGACTGATTATTCATTTTTCCTCCATCCGTCGTACATTCATGCACCACATTGTAAAACGCTGTCTGTCTTATTATAAGGGGATTGAACGGTTTACGCAAGATTCTAATCATGAACTTTTTGCGAAATTTCTTAATTAAATGAAAAATTTATGATCCAAACATAAAATTGGGGTGCGGGTGTGGGGGTGTGGTTTCCCGGACGACTCTGCGGGCGGTGGCCAGGGGACGCGCCGGGAGACACACCTTGGGC
>CANOET010000353.1 GCA_947564835.1 uncultured Eubacterium sp.
CCCCTGGCCACAGCCCGCAGAGTCGTCCGGTTAGCCACATCCCCGGCCAATCAAGCTCTTTCGGGAAGCCCCAAAATGCAACACAATGTCAAAAGTGTTTCTTTTCTGGTTCACCCAGGTTAGGAAGATGCTTCCGGATGCCAGCAATTTCAGGCGTTATTTTGCTGCCGTGCAGCTGACAGAATCAATATCAGCATAACGCCGTAGGAGGCTTCGTCTATGGCAAGTGCAGCGGCAGCCGTACTTCAATGGAAAACATGTGCTCTGTCAGGCTGGCCGATACCGTACCGCCCATCCGCTTCGTCAGTTCTTTAACGACCGCCAGCCCCAGACCAGTTGTTTTACGGCTGCGGGAGATATCCGTCGTATAAAAGCGGTCAAAAATAAACTCCAGATCAGTTGCTTCAATGCTGTCAGTGCGGTTTGCAACCAGGATAACAGCATCTGAATGTTCCGGATACAATGCCATTTTATAATCTCCGGTTCCATGCACCAGTGCATTTTTCATTAGATTTTCAATGATCCGGATCAATGCCTGGCGGTCGGCTGTGATCCGGACTGGTTTCTGCGCGGCCTGCACATCCGGTTCACAGCCTTTGTCCAGGAAATCCTGATAAAACATGGAAAGAGTCTCTGCAAAGAGGTTCGAGACATTGATGGTTTCCATAACAAAGGGAAGCTCACCAGCTTCAATACGGGTATACAAAAACAGCTGATCCAGCATTTCTGAAAGGGCATCCAGGCGTTGTTCCACGGTCAGCATATATTCCGTCCGCTTTTGCTCCGGCAGCTGTTCTAAGCGCAGCATCTGCATATATCCTTTGGCAGAAGTCAAGGGCGTGCGGATATCATGGGAAATACTCGTAATACTTTCCCGGTAGCTCCGGTTTTCCCGCAGCAGGCGTTCTTTGGTATGCCTGTATTGGGAAAGGATCTGGTTCCACAAAGAAATAATTTCTTCGGTTCTGCCGATGGAGACGGCGGAAGTAAACAGGATGTTGGATTCTTCCTTGCTGGCAATGTTCAGCTGGTGAAGGAGGTGCTTCATTTGTTTGCGGTAGCAGGCAAGCCGGATGAAAAGAATGGCAGAGCAGGTTAACAGAAGGATTGTAATAAGGGTTTGATACATGGAAGGGACCTCCGCGGGTACTGATTTTTGATGGGATTATTAGCTTATGGCTGCCCGGACGCCGGATGAGGGGGCGGGGCCTGGATTTCGACTCCTATTCCAGAATGTTAAGAATCCCTAACCTGGATGAACCAGAAAAGAAATACTTTTGACAATGTGTTGCGTTTTATTCTTTACGAATGATCTTGGGTAGCCGGGGAATATGGCTAACCAGTATCTTTCGGGAAGCCAAAATAACGCAACACAATGTCAAAAGTGTATCTCTTCTGGTTCATCCAGGTCAGGGTCAGATACAAGCGGTTTTACGGGCATGTCCGTTTATTCGTCCATGCTGTAATTCGGCGCTTCTTTTGTAATGTGGATATCATGCGGATGGCTTTCCTTTAAAGAAGCAGCAGAAATCTTAATAAATTTGCCGTGGTCATGCAGGTCAGGGATGGTCGGGCAGCCGCAGTAGCCCATGCCGGAGCGGATACCGCCAATCAGCTGGAATACGGTATCTTCCACAGAGCCTTTGTAGGCAACGCGCCCCTCCACGCCTTCTGGTACAAGCTTTTTGGCGTTTTCCTGGAAATAGCGGTCTTTGCTGCCGTTTTCCATGGCTGCAAGCGAACCCATGCCGCGGTAAACCTTGTATTTCCTGCCCTGGAATAATTCAAATGTGCCTGGCGCTTCGTCGCAGCCTGCAAAGATGGAGCCCATCATACATACGTTCGCACCTGCAGCCAGTGCTTTGGTCATATCGCCGGAATATTTGATGCCGCCGTCTGCGATCACCGGAATATCGTAGGATTTTGCAACCTGATAGCAGTCCATAATGGCAGTAATCTGCGGGACGCCGATACCGGATACGACGCGTGTGGTGCAGATAGAACCAGGTCCGATGCCGACCTTGACACAGTCTGCGCCTGCTTCAATTAATGCCTTGGCAGCTTCCCCGGTCGCGATATTTCCGGCGATAACCTGCAGATCCGAATAGGCGGACTTGATATTGCGTACTGCTTCCAGGATATTTTTGGAATGTCCGTGTGCGGAGTCTACGACAATGACATCCACATGCGCATTTACCAGCGCTTCCACGCGGTCCATCATATTAGCGGTAATGCCTACGCCTGCGCCGCACAGAAGACGGCCTTGTTCATCTTTTGCGGAATCCGGGTATTTGATCTGCTTTTCAATGTCTTTAATCGTGATCAGGCCTTTTAAATTATTGTCTTTATCTACGATCGGGAGTTTTTCTTTTCTTGCTTTTGCAAGGATTTGCTTGGCTTCTTCCAGCGTGATTCCTTCACGGGCGGTAATCAGGCCCTCGGAAGTCATGCAGTCTTTGATTTTTTTGGAATAGTCGGTTTCAAATTTCAGGTCACGGTTTGTGATAATACCGACCAGCTTGCCGTCTTTGGTGATCGGGACGCCGGAAATACGGAATTTTGCCATTAAATCATCCGCGTCTAAAAGAGTATTGTCTTCGGAGAGTGAAAACGGGTCTGTGATAACGCCGTTTTCGGAGCGTTTTACTTTGTCTACTTCTTCAGCCTGTGCTTCTACGGACATATTTTTGTGAATAATGCCGATGCCGCCCTGTCTGGCCATAGCGATTGCCATACGGTGTTCGGTGACCGTGTCCATACTCGCGCTCATCATGGGGATGTTCAGGGAAATCCGTCTGGTGAGTCTGGTTGTCAGGTCGATCATGTTCGGAGTTACTTCTGAGTAAGCCGGAACTAAGAGTACGTCATCAAATGTAATTCCTTCGCCGATAATGGTTGCCATATGCAGTGTCCTCTCTTTCTTCGGGTGCGTACCGATACTTTGATTTTCTAAAATTTTTATGAATTTTATCAATTCTACAATATGGAGATGGAAAAGTCAATGGAGAGTTTATAAAAGATTTTTGCAGGGGAATGTGGCTAACCAGACGATTCTGTTGACTGTAGGAATGTGGCTAACCGGACGACTCTGCGGGCTGTGGGGATGTGGCTAACCGGACGACTCTGCGGGCTGTGGGCAGGGGACGCGCCGGGAGACACACCTTGGAAGGACATTCAAGGGGCGCTTTTAGC
>CANOET010000354.1 GCA_947564835.1 uncultured Eubacterium sp.
GTGGATTAAGGTTTTATGAATGAAAGTATCTATTAGGGGTTGCAAAACAACGGAGGATCAGCAGAATGATATCGAACACCAGTACGATTTTATGCGATGACATAGATCATTTCCCTTTCTTAAATGGTAAAATCCGTATTTTTTTAGGATTCTTTTTGCTATTATAATGATTTTCAGATCCCTTCGCAACAATTTTAGCGGGTTTTTTATGATTTCTTCCATTTTTCCATTGCATAATTTGTATTTATCTTGTAAAATTTAAATATAAGGTTAGAAAAAGGAGTGTATCATTATGTTATTATCGGAATCGAAAATTTTAATCGGGGATGATTCAATTCTGGCACGGAAACAATTAAAGGATATATTATCTGAGCTCGGCGCAAAACATTATATAGAAGCTGTTAATGGACAAGAGGCAATCGAGAAGTATAATGAAGAACCGGCAGATATCGTATTCTTAGATATTGTAATGCCAGTCAAAGACGGCGTTATGGCGACGCGCGAGATTATGCAGATGCATCCGTCGGCGGTGATCATTATCGCTTCTTCGATCGGGACGAAAGAACAGCTGAAAAACGCCATTGAGGCCGGCGCAAGGGATTTTATCCAAAAGCCTTTCTCAAAACACAATATCCAGAGGATCATCGAATCACGTTTTGATCATTAATTTAAGGGAGAAATTACTATGTATACACAATTTTTTGGCAATTTTCTTTTGCAGCGGAACATTGTAACGCCAGAACAGCTGATCGCAGCGATTAATATGGAAGGGACCAGCCATATTAAGCTGGGTACGCTGGCAATGTACCACAATCTGATGACAGCAAATGAAATCGACGCTGTCGTAGTCGCGCAGACACACGAAGATAAGCAGTTCGGTGAGCTTGCGATTGAAAAAAATTACCTCACAGAAGACCAGGTAAACCGTCTGCTGTCCGAGCAGAGTCCGGAATACCTGCTGCTGGGGCAGGTCCTGATTGAGCAGGGCATTATTTCCAATGCAGATCTGGAAAACCTGATTATTGATTATGAGTCAGAGCATGAGATCTATGACCTGGACGTGCAGGTCGATCAGAAAGAGCAGGTTACGAAGCTGATCCGTCATTATTTTAAGCTGGGCGATCTGGAGCACAGCGAAGTGTATGAGTCTTATCTGACGCTGCTGTTTAATAACCTGATCCGTTTTATCGGCGCTGACTTTACCCCGATGACGCCGATCCGCTGCGAGGAATTTGCGACCCAGTTCGGAATTTCCCAGCAGATCAACGGACCGTACACGATTATTACCGGCTTGGATATGAGCTGTGATATGGCGATTGAGTTCGCGTCCCGTTATGCCATGGATTCGTTTGACGAGTTTGATGAATATGTGCAGGCATCCCTGGAAGACTTTTTAAATCTGCACAACGGATTGTTTACCGTTAATATGTCAAATAACTACTCTGTGGAAATGCAGCTGTCTCCGCCGATTATGCATGATGAAAACCTGGTGGATTTAAATCCGGATGCGGTTTCGTTCCTGTTTCCGGTGCTGTATCCGTTTGGAACGATTAATTTTCTGTTTTCGATTTAAGGAAGCGGAAGATGCGGCTGATTTTTCTGTTGTTTGCAGCAGCAAAGATTTAAAATGGAATAGTCCTTACATAGATAAAAAATTCCTGACAGGTCAGATTATCAGGAATTTTTTATTTTTGCGTAAAATAGCAGAATCTGCTTTATAATTAGCCGGGGGATGTGGCTAGCCGGACGACTCTGCGGGCTGTGCCAGGGGATGTGGTTAACCGGACGACTCTTCTGCTTCATCCAGGCTGGAGTCTTTATCATCTTCCTGATGCCGGGAAAATGATGCTGTTATTCGTCTGATTCATTTGTCTGCACATCACCGAACAGAATACGCATATAATCGCGGCGGCCATACAGAACACGGTCTATATAAACATCTTTTCCATAAGCCCGGTAGAATACAAGGTAGTTTCCGCTTACGAGAAAACGGTAATCGCTTTCTATGTCTGCAACCGAAGAAAGCAGAGTCCCTATATAAGCCTGATTTTTCAGGGTGCGGATTTTCTTTGTGATTCTGCTTATGGTTGCCAGGGCTGCGTCCGGGTTTTCAAGTTCCTTCGTAATATAGGCTTTAATTTCGGCCAGATCATTTTGCACCTCTTTTGACAAATGAAGGTTATTCATGGGAAAGCCCGAGGTTTTCCTCCACGGCCTCCAATGTCAGCCAGCCTTTCTCTTCCCCGGATTTCCGGCCTTTTTCGAGCTCGTTCATCAACCGTATGGTTGCCTGCGTTTTTTCATAGTCCTGTATATCAATAATTGCATAGCGTCCCCGACCGTTTTTCGTCAGAAAAACAGGAGCGCCTACTGCTACATCATGCAGCACTTCACTATAATTGCGCAGATCGGAAATAGGTTTTATGTTTGGCATAAGGTTCAACTCCTTTTTTTCATTAGTATAATCTAATCTGCTGTAAAAATCAACAGCAAAATTTACAACACATGGCAAGGAAATTTAATGGTATTTTTCACTATGTTCCAATGGTAAAATTTTGACTTGAGAGACAGAATTGACTGTGTTGCGTTTTTGGGGTTCTCGAAAGATCCTGGTTTGCCAGGGGATGTAGCTAGCCGGACGACTCTGCGGGCTGTGCCAGGGGATGTGGCTAGCTGGACGACTCTGCGGGTTGTGCCAGGGGATGTGGCTAGCTGGACGACTCTGCGGGTTGTACCAGGGGATGTGGCTAGCCGGACGACTCTGCGGGCTGCGGCCAGGGGACGTGCCGGGAGACACACCTTGGGCGGACTGGGACAACGCTGCGGTTAACGAATCGCTAACTGCGACTAAGACAGTCGGGGTGAGGCCCTCCTGTCTTAGTCTCCGTAAGCACTGGATTTCACCTCCGCTAAAAGTGCCCCTCGAACGTCCTTCCAAGGTGTGTCTCCCGGCGCGTCCCCTGGCCGCAGTCCGCAGAGTCTGGTTATTGGCAGGCTTTACAACACCTGCATTTACGTTTCATGTAAAGCCGGTGAAAACCAGCCGGATGAGGGGGAAAGGGCCT
>CANOET010000355.1 GCA_947564835.1 uncultured Eubacterium sp.
TAGTCGCAGTTAGCGATTAGTTCACCGCAGCGTTGCCCCAGTCCGCCCAGGGTGTATCTCCCGGCCAAGTCCCCGTCCCCAGCCCGCAGGGTCGTCCGCTTAGCCACATCCCTTGGTCAATCAAGATCTATCGGGAAGCCCCAAAATGCAGCACAATGTCAATTCTGCCGCCCGGCATCTAAATTTTGCCATTTTGCTCAAAAAATCGTTTCTAAGTCCCTAAAATGAAACACAGAAAAAGCATTCCATAACAGAATGCTTTTTCTAAAATCTTCATTAATATCTTACAACTGCGATCCACACATCTCCCGTCATCTTAACGGTTCGTAAATGTCCGTCCAATCGGCACTACATGCTCAACATAGACCTTCAATCCGTTGCGGATCGTAACAATCGAACGTACGGTAATCGTGCTGATATGCACCTGCTCCCCGCTCTTTACCAAAACAGATGCCCCCTGCTGGGTAGTCCCGGTTACTGTACATGCGGTAATCGCATCATTATTGGTCATCTGGATACAATCCATCGCCATCTGCAATGCTGTCTGCATGGTTGCATTCGTTGTCAGGCTCTTGATATTATACTCCGGTGCCTTTTGCGAATCTGTAATTTCTATATTTGCAGTCACGGACTTTTTGTTGGATCCGGTTGTACCATACCAGTACGGCTGGTTATATTCCAGCGTAATTGTATAAATGCCCGGTTCTGCTTTTCTGCACATCGCAGCCCCGTTATTATCTGTAGCATCCGCGATTTCCAGCGGGCGGATCTGCAGCTGGCTCATGGTTGTCCCCGTTATCGCGCTTCCGGATGACGGTATCATATCCTGTGTATAGGTTACGTTTCCTTTGCGGATCTGTGCGGATACAAAATTTACGTATCCGGTAAATACGCCGCCGCGGTATTCTGCCAGGCGCACGGTAATTGCTTTTACTTTTGATTTGTCTGTATTTTCATCAATTGCCAGATCCATGGAGCTGGTGCTTGTTTCTATCTGGTAAGTATATGCGCCATTGGTTGGCGGCGCTGATACGATTACTGTAAAATTCTGATTTAAGGTAATTCCGTTTACAGTGAGCGCCAGCACGCAGTTATAGATATTCGCGGACAGCCCCTGGGTTCTGATCAGTACGCTGTTGTTCTCTGGTATGTACGTCGCTACTGCGCGTCCGTATGCTTCCGTAATGACTCCTGACGCGTTTGTTAATGCAAGCGGTTCGCCATACTGGTCCATTGCAGTGATCGGGATTTCTTTCTGATACCCTGCTTCATTTACGTTGGACATTGCGATTGCTGTTTCTTTCATCTGGATGGATGCCAGATAACGCCCTGCCTTAATGGTTACCTCGTAGGTGTAATTGACCGGGACATTGCCCTGCATTGCCAGTACTACAATCGTTACGTTCCCTGCCTTAATCGGTGTCAGCTTTCCGTCGGGATTGACGATCAGGCTGTCCGGATCAGAGGAAGAATAGCTGATGCTGTCATAAGTGATGGCATTTCCGTTTTCGTTAAATGCTGCAAAATGTGCATACATCGTATCGCCAATTGCGATTTCGCGTACGTCCGCATCCTTAAATGTCGGTATGGACATGCTCTTTGTCAGTGTAAATTTGGTTTCTGCCGCTTCTTCTGCCCTTTGCTCGACACAGACAATCGTTTTCGTATCTTCCAGACGTGTGCCGTCTAATCCGGTATATTCCAGTGTTACATTCGCAATACTTCCGACGGTTGTCATAAACAGCTGGTTTGTCTGCTGGTCGATCAGTCCGTTTGTTACATTTCCTGAATAACGGAAGGTGCCGTTTTTAATGGTTTCTGTGACATCAATTCCTTTTGCATCAAAAAACGCATATTCAATCTTCGTATATTTTCCGGCCTGTGCGGATGTTGTCGTAATCTGCAGCCTTGCCGGCTTGCCTACGCTTGCTGTGAAATCTTTGGTATATCCCGCGCAGGTAACGGTATAGGTTTTTGCATCTAAAAATCCTGTTGCTGTCGTAACATCAACGGTCTTTTTGTCTTCTGCATATTTCAGCTTCTTTACAACGACGGTAGTTTCTCCGGATTTAATGGAAAAATCAGCTTCTTTAAACTGGACAGCCGGAGCCTGGCCAAAGGTCAGCCGGAACGCGTTGGATGCTGTCTGCTCTATTTTTTCGATAAATGTGCCGACCGTAGCCTGTACCTGTTTCGTACAGAGCGCCGCGCCTTTCGCTGAATTTCTTGCGGTCGCGGTAATCGTATATTCTCCGGACTGCTGCGGCGTCCAAACGCCTGCTTCTGTAATCTGGGAAGAACAGTCTGTGCCTTTGGCATCTTTTACCTCCCAGTATACTTTGCTGGTCGCGTTTGCAGGGGTCATTACTGCACGGAAGGTGTATGCCTGTCCGGCTTTCAGCTGTTTCAAATCGCCTGCGGCTGCCGTATCGATATTAATTCCCTTTGCCTTGCATTGCAGCTTTCCCGCAAAGGTAATCTTATTTACAAGCTTCCATTTTGCTGTATATACGTTGACGGTAATGCGGATCCGCTCCCCTGTCGCAAATGCCATTTCGCCGTTGCTGTCAATGGTCAGCTTGTTTGTGGCTGTTGTGCCTTTTGCGATGATCTTCTGGGTGTCGAAAGACGCATATTTTTTCCCTTTTCCTGTAATATGCCATTTTAATATGTAGCCTTTTTGTACGTTATTGACCTGGATATCGTAAATGCCCTGGTTGGCGCGGTTTTCATAAAAGGTCGAAAAAGTTTCCTGAAATGCCGGGGCTGCGGCTGCTTTTGCCGTAACCGGTATTCCTGCCAGCATAATCATTACTGCTAAAAATAATGCCAGTCCTTTTTTAAGCTTCAAAGACATATTGATCCTCCTCTTCATACATAAGATTGTTCTATTTTAACACGCTTTGGAAAATTTTACAACATGTCCTGCAAGATTATTTTTGGGATGGTGGTTCCATGAATTAATTTTTTATCCACGCTGGATTTTAGAAACTCTAGCCGGACGACTCTGCGGGCTGTGGCCAGGGGACGCGCCGGGAGACACACCTT
>CANOET010000356.1 GCA_947564835.1 uncultured Eubacterium sp.
CTATTCCAGAATGTTAAGAATCCCTAAGCATTCTGGAATAGGAGCCGGAAGCCAGGCCCTTTCCCCCTCATCCAGCTGATTTTTACTCACTTTACATGAAACAACAGGCGGCGCTCTTCGTAAATTCCATTGCGGATCTGTGTATCCTACATCTGTGTGGGAATGATGTACAAGATACACCGATTTAATCTTTTTTCCATAATATTGCCCTACAACAGCGCATCCACCTTAATTCCCTTAAGGTCCTCCGCAACCAGGTTCATCTTCGTCATCATATCTGAGATTTCCTGCTTTACTTCGCTTTTCAGGCCATCCATCTTCAAAATAGATTCCGTCACAGGATCTCCCGCCAATACATCCGAACCGCTTTCGCTGCGGTGGGTTTGCTGTTCTGCTTTTTCCGGATTCGCAAGGGCTTCCAGTTCTTCTCTGCGTTCTTTTGCTTCGTCGAGCCTCTCCTGTTCTGCCTTTTCCTCTTCCTTGCGTTCTTCCGCCTCTTCCACTTCCTCTTCGAACTTCTCATCTACATGGTCGATGGCTTCTTCCGTCAGCATACCGACAATTTCTTTGCCTGCACTTTCCAGGATTTTCTGGGATTCCTTCGATGCCTTTACCATCGGATCCTTTTTCAACCGTTCCTGAGTCATTGCACGGATGGCCGCGTTTTCTTCGATGATGCCTTTTTTGGCGTCCTTAAGGCTGCTCAGATGCGGTTTTTTGTAAGATTCGACCTCCATCGCACGTTCCTGGTATTCGGTCAGGCCGTTTTTCCTGATCTCATTCACCTGATCCCATTCTTCCCAGGACATCCCCATCGGATCCTGTGCATACCGTTTCAAAAGCTCCAGATCCTTCTGCTCCTGGCTGTCTGCTTCTACGCCGTATTCCTGGCGCAGCTGTTCTTGCATGTCGTCAAACTGCCGGATGTTCTCCTGCGCTTCCTTCGCAACGGACCGGTAATGGTCTACCTTACTCTGGCGGTCTGCAAATTCCCCGTCCAGCTTGCGGTCGCTTGCAAATGTTTCGCCAACGACCTTAAACGCCTTTTTCTGCGCAATCGCACGCTTTTGTGCGATCGGGTCAAACGAACCGGTCAGCAAAGATGCCGGACCGCCCTCCCGCCGTGCCTTTCTGCCAAACAGATCTGTCTGTGCCGTGCCGAATGCGGCATTTGGCCCGGACATCAGATTCACGTTCATATTCATCCTCATACAGCCACTTCCTTTCCTTTTGCTGGTTCCTGCTGTTGTCTTCTTTTTTGATGCTAAATTGCAAAGTCAAAGTTCTGGCCGTGCTGAAGCTCTTCTTTTGTCTGTATATTGTCGCTCATCTGTGTATAGATCATATCGTCAATCTTTTTGAGCAGCTCATCCACTGAAGACGCGGTAATGGTGATGGTATCTTCATCCTCCTTCATCGCCGCCTTCTTTTCATCTTCCGCTTTTTGCGCAAGTTTGTCCTCAGTCTTCTTTTTCTCCGCTGCTTTCTTCTCCTGCTTCTTTGCTTCCGCCTTCTGCTCCGCTTTTTTCTCGATCCGCTTTTTCTGTGCCGCCAGCGATTTGTCAATAACAGCAAAGAACGACGCTGTTCCATTGCTGTTTACCTGCATGCCAAAGCCTTTCACGCTGCCTGCGTTTGCGCTTTTGCCGATGCTTTTGGCAAGCTGGGACATCTGGCTGGACGAACCGCTGATAATGCCTTCATACTGCTTGCGGTAATTCTCGTCTTCTGCCATGCGCTCGATTTTTTCTTCATCGATCAGCACAACCATACGGTTCGGATTCGCAAAACGGCTGGCATTTGCCTGTGCCTGCTGCTTCATATCCTTGCTGACAAGGATAAAATCCATATTGGAAAACTTCTTGCGCAGCTGATCGTAGTACTTCTGCGCTTTTTCGCTCAGCTTCGGCTCTCCGATCGTCCTGCCGTTTGTAACCTTGGTCTTCTTTACTTCCGCGTTTTCCAAAGACTGGCTCTCTTTTGCCGACTTTGTGTCCTGCGCCGTCTTTCCATAGTTGGCCGCAGCCGTATACCCGGACGCTGCAAGCGCTTCTGTTGTTGTAATTGGGCTCATAATGTTTCCTCCTTGAAAATGTTGTTCAATTCCTTTTTCTAATATCAACGCAACCGGGACGGGGATGCAGCAAAGAAAATGCAGTGAAACAGTTTGTCAGGTTCTCTTAACCCCAGAAATCGAACCGGCCTGCCAGCTGCGACATAATGCTTCCCGTGCTGTCATACTGAGTGGAAGAGCTTTCCATGCCTGCCTGCGCATTATTGGAAATCCGGTCCGCGATAAAGGATGTTTTAGATGCCAGTTTCCCGAAAGCATCCTGGATATCGTCAATCGAAGCTGCTTCCAGCTTTTCCTTATCCACAGACAGCATACCGTCTTTTCCAACCGTAATACCGATCTTTTCCAGCTGCTCACTCTGGTCATTCGCCGCGTCCTGCAGCATTTCGCCATAGTATTTGTCCAGCACGCCGGAAGATTTTTTCAGGCCGGAAAGTGTGGAATTATAATGCTCCACATAGCTTTGCACGGCAGTATAAGCTTCTGTGTGATCGCCGCTTTCCTTGATTTTTTCCAAAAAGGACTTTTCACCCGTTTCCGCAAGCTTATCCGCCTGCGTTTTCAGGCTGGATGCGGCCTTATCCAGTTTTTTGTAATTGGATATGGCAGCTGAGGACGCTTTATCTTTTTTCTGCAAAGAGTCTAACAGCGTGTTCTGGCCGGATGAGGATTCGTTGTTGATGTAGCTTAAAAGATTGTTCTGGCATACCGGGATGCCGGTTCTTTTTGCTGTTTCATTCAGCATCTGTGTTGTAATTCTCATGATGTAAACCTCCTGATCTGGCAGTGGTTGCTACACTGCATTTTATTTCCTGCTACATATATTATATCGGCAAAATTATGGGAAGTTTACAGTGAATGTCATGAATAGACACTAACTGGGGGGATGTGGCTGGTCGGGGGATGTGGCTGGCCGGGGGATGTGGCTGGGGGATGTGGCTGGCCGGACGACTCTGCGGGCTATGGGC
>CANOET010000357.1 GCA_947564835.1 uncultured Eubacterium sp.
CCTGATTTAACGAGCAGAATACCAAGGGCTTCTAAACATTCTTCCAACGTCGCCGGAAGCCAGGCCCTTTCCCCCTCATCCGGCTGGTTTTCACCCGCTTTACATGAAACCGATCATTCAGGTATTGTAAAGTCTGCCATAGAAACCGATCATTCAGGTATTGTAAAGCCCGCAGAGTCGTCCGGTTAGCCACATTCCCCTGGCTAACCATAATCTTTCGGTAAGCCCCAAAATGCTGTATTTCTAAGCGCCTAATGTACCTCATGTCTATTCAATAAACTTCTAAAATTCCTTACAGCTCCTTCGAACGGTTCAGCAGAAACACCGCACATAAAGCCGTCAAAATCTGGCTTGCAAGCATCCCATACAAATAAGCACGGATTCCGCGCACTGGCACAAAAATCCAGATCACAGCAATCCGCAGCAGGCATCCGCTTAAATTCAGCAGCAGCGTCGCAGTCGGATGGCCCAGCCCGTGCAGAATACTGTTTAAAGTGGTTGACAGGAACATAAACGGACAGATAAAGCTCAGGGTGCGGATATAGATACCGGCAAGTGTATTTGCAAATAAATACTGTCCGATCACCGAATACGTCAGCAGGAAAAACAAAGTACTGGCAAATCCAAGCGTCAGGCAGGAGACGATTGTGCGGCGGATCGTGCGGCGGATCAGCGTCTGGTTTTTCTGTGCTTTTGCCTGTGAAATGGACGGAAGCAGCATGACGGATACCGAGTTGGTCAGTACGGATGGAAACAGGATCATCGGCATTGCCATTCCGGTCAGGATCCCAAAGATACTGAGGGCATCCTCGTTCGAGTAACCATAAGCCTTCAGGCAGATCGGAATCAGGATGGCTTCTGTGCTGTTGACCAGGTTAATGAGGACACGGTTCGTGGTCAGCGGTATGGAAAAGGTAAAAATCTGGCGCAGGCAGGTGGAAAAACGTTCGCTGCATCTGGTGAAAGGTACGACCGTCATGGAAAAAAGAGCGCCAGCCAGCTCGCCGCATACCATTCCCCAGACAGCCATGGCGGCAGTTACCTGGCGGCCCTGATTTTGGCAGATGCGGTAGATCAGGTAGACACACAGCACGCGGCATACCTGTTCCAGCAGCTGGGAGACGGAAGGGACGAATGTTTTCTGCAGTCCGTAATAGTATCCGTTGATGCAGGAATGAATTGCGGCAAGGGGCAGGGAAAGTGCGATAATCCGTAGCAGTTCCCCGCACCGCGGTTCATCAAGCATAGTTACAGCGACCCAGTCAGAGCCTGCGTAGATGAACAGCGTGCAAACAACCGACAGGCTGACCGATAAGGCCAGGCCGGCATACAGACAGACCTGCGGGCAGCGTCCGGCGCCGACAGCTTCTGCGGTGTATTTGGAGACCGCGGTCTGCACACCGGCGCCGCAAAAAGCAACTCCAAGTGCAAAGACAGGAAATATAAGCTGATAAATTCCCACTCCCTCTGCACCAATTGTATGGGAGAGGAATATCCTATAGAAGAAGCCGATCACCCGGCTGGCAAGTCCGGTTGCGGTCAGCAGGGCGGTTCCGAGCAGTACAGGGTGGCTGGCATATTTTTTAAAAGTGGATAAGTTCGGCATAGGCGGGTTCCTTACGGATGTTTTCTATCTTACTTACCCATATATATATGATACAGGCAAAAAATTATGCGTATGGCCATAAGATGCTTGTGGACAGCGGCAAAGACAGGAGGAGTTGTTATGATTTATCTGGACCATGCAGCTACGACGCCGATGGCGGAGCAGGTAGCTGCCAGTATGCAGCCATATTTTGCAAAAAACTATGGAAACGCGTCGACGATATATGAATTTGGGGAGAAAAGCAGGCAGGCAGTGGAGCATGCCAGGACGGTGATCGCGCATTCCCTGCATGCGCGTCCGAACGAGATTTATTTTACGGCAGGGGGCAGTGAGTCGGATAACTGGGCGCTGAAAGGAACGGCAGAAGCGTACCGGTCACGCGGCAGGCATGTGATTACGACGCAGATTGAGCATCATGCCGTGCTGCACACATGCAAATACCTCGAAGAACAGGGATATGAAGTAACATATCTGCCGGTAGATGCGCAGGGGTTTGTGAATCTGCAGCAGCTGGAAGCGTCCATCCGGCCCGATACAGTCCTGATTTCAGTGATGTTTGCCAATAATGAGATCGGTACGATGGAGCCGATTGCGCAGATCGGGCGGATTGCAAGACGCCATGAAGTATTGTTTCATACGGATGCGGTGCAGGCTTATGGGCAGGTTCCGATCAATGTGGATTTTTACCATATTGACCTTTTAAGTGCCAGCGGGCATAAGTTTTACGGGCCGAAAGGGACGGGGTTTTTATATATCCGCGACGGGGTAAAGACAGCTTCGTTTATCCATGGCGGCGGGCAGGAGCAAGGCAGGCGGGCGGGGACGGAAAATGTACCTGGGATTGTGGGGATCGGGACAGCGGCAGAGATCGCGATGCGCACGATGTCGGAGCGGATTTACCGGGAAACCAGGCTGCGTGACTGGATGATTCGAGAAATCAGTACCCGGATTCCGGGGGTATGGCTGAACGGCGACCGCTATGCGAGGCTGCCGAATAATGTGAATTTCAGTTTTGAGGAGATTGAGGGGGAGACGCTTTTGCTGCTGTTGGATGCGAAGGATATTTGTGCTTCGGCGGCATCTGCGTGTTCGACAGGATCCGCGGAGCCGTCGCATGTGCTGACCGCGATCGGGAGAAAGCCCCAGCTGGCGTTTGGGACGCTTCGGATGACGCTGGGGGAGGCTACGACTTGGGAAGAGGTGCGGGTTGCGGTGGATGCGGTGGAGGAGAATGTGAAGCTGCTGCGGGAAGTGGCGCGGATGGAGTGAGCGGGAAGGTGGGGGGGGCTTCCCGAAAGATCTTGGTCGGCCAGGGGATGTGGTGATGCGGACGCCGGATGAGGGGGAAAGGGCCTGGCTTCCGGCTCCTATTCCAGAA
>CANOET010000358.1 GCA_947564835.1 uncultured Eubacterium sp.
GCGCAACATTGGTAGTGTTGAGGTCACCAGTTCGATTCTGGTTAGCAGCTCTGAAATAGTTAAAAAAAGACATTTCAAAGAAATTGCTCTTTGGAATGTCTTTTTTGATAATCAAAGATTATCTTACTATCTCAAATCAATGATTCTTTTCTACCCACTATCCGTAGCTGCACTCCATCCGGCCGGAAATTAGAATTATAAGCTCTAATTTCCGGCCGGATGGAGCACTGATTTTATATTCACCGCTAATTGCACAGCACGTACTAAAGTGTTTTATTTAAGAACACCGCCATCCGGTTCTGCCCGCCTGCCGTCATATACTCAAATGCCTGATACGCATCGTCTGAAGACTGGCTGTCCTGCTGAAATGCCTGGATACGCCCCTGTGCATCCTTTACCTTCATCGTCAGGATTTTGGCCGGCTCCGCCTGTGGCTGCTGTACCTGCTTCTGCGGCTGCACCGCCTTTTGTTCTTCTTCCTCCTGCTCCCGGTTGGATGGTTTTGCTTCTAACGCTTCCCCTGTCAGTTTTTCATAGATCACTTTCGTAAACAGCTGTAAAAATTCCAGATAATCGTCGTAATCAAAATATTTGTTTAAAATATTCTGCAATGTTCCCGTACTTGCGGATGTCCCTGCTGACTGCAGGGATGACCAGCCTGAAGATGTACCTGTACGGATGCCTGTATTTGCTGAACCGGAACTGTCCGGAATCGTCACGCCTTCTTCCAGGTATCTTAATACTTTGACTACATAATTCTGCGTTTCGTTAAACGGAGGAATCCCGCCGTATTTGTCTACATTGCCGCTTCCCGCATTATATGCCGCGACCGCAAAAGAAAGGTTGCCGTTATATTTTTCCAAAAGACGGCTGATATACTGCGCACCGCCCATAATATTCTGCTCCGGATTATAAGCATCCGTTACTCCCAAAGATGCCGCCGTCTGCGGCATAAGCTGCATAATTCCCATTGCCCCGCAGTGGGAGGTAGCATCTGCACGGAAATTAGACTCCGCTTTCGCCATCGCTTTCAGCAAGTCTTTGGAAACGCCATAGGTATTGGAAGCTTTTTGAAAAATCTGCTCCAAATAATCCCCGTACTTCTGTGTCTGATCCATATAATTAGAAAAGTAGGTGTTCGTTGTACCTGTGCTCTGATCCACCCCTGCCGGTACAAACGTACCGTCCACATTTACTACAGAATTTACATTCATAATAACTTTTCTTATCCTTTCTGCGATTGCGATCTGATCTGCAGACTGCTGTCAGTACCTGTCCCAATGGTAGCCGTCACAGGAACCGACGTACCGGAAAGCATCGCTGCAAATACCTCTATGCGGTTCCCGACTACAAGAATTTTCACTTTTTTATGAATCCCTGCAAGCGCGTCTGCTCCGATCTTCCGCAGGCTAGCCGCATTGACCGTTACTTTCTGCAGGTTCTTACATTGATAAAAGGCTTTTGCTCCAATGTCCGTTACATCCGCCCCGATCACAATCTCTTTCAGATTATCCGAATCAGCAAAAGCGCCATCCGTTATCTGCACCACCTGATATTCCACACCATCAATCTGCACAGTATCCGGCACAACCACCGCAGCATCAGCAAATGCACGCCCTGTGCAGGCCGCTGTTTTTGCATCTTCATCCAGAATCGTATAGATCAGGCTATCAACCCTGTGGCCGGACTGCTGATCCATTGCCCCTTTATCTACCGTCAAATTCACCGGACTTTTCACATACCAGCACCGGCCGGCGGATTCCACCGTAATAGACGCCTGCGCAACCGGATATCTGCCGTCCGGCTTATCATTGGCAGGATCCGAACAATAAAAAACGCCATCCGTATAATCGGTCACCAATATCGCATGGGGCTTGCGTGAATTGTAGATCACAACTCCTTCCGGGTGCTTGTCCAATAACCGGATCAGTTCCGTCTTAGACGACAGCGTTTTGTGTGTGACCGACACCCCTGCCGCGGTAAAGTTCCATTTTAAACCAGTTTTTTCCGCCCATGCACTTTTCCGCACAGATTTTTCCGTAATCTGCCTCCAGTCCGGATTACCGGAAAGCATTGCTGCCCGGCGGATCATCATTGTGCTTGCAGTCAATGTACAGACACGCGCCTGCGACTGCTTTAAAAAAACATCACTGTCATTCAGCTGCCGGAATGTAACGGCCGCATCCGTCTCCTGTCCGCCTTGTGCAGACTGCTGCTGTTCCGTCTGTACAGACTGCTGTTCCGTCTGTACAGACTGCTGTTCTGTCTGTACGGACTGCTGTTCATCCGGTACAGGCTGCTGCCCATTCTGCACAAACTGCTGCCTGTCCGTAGTCTTTGCATTACCGGAAACCGTCTGCAAAAGCATACTCAGGCAAACTGCCGTACAAAGCAAACCTTTCCGTATTATTTTTCTTCCGGCAGGACTCAGACCGACTTTATGGATGATCTGGCCTTTTTTATGTATATTGTATAAAACTGCCGCACTGTCTCCTGCTTGATTCTGATACCGATTCTGATTTTCTTCCATAATCCCTCCCGTCAACTGCCTGTCTGCAGCGCAGCCGCTTATGAAACGGATACCGCGCCTATTTTATGATGTTTCCTCTAATAAAAACAGTTTAGCGTAATTTTGGCAATATGACAAGTAGTAAAAATGTAGAAAATAACACAAACTCCTCATAATGCTCTCTGGCGCGGCGTTCCTGATCTCTAAAATTCCGTTTTTATAGTTTCATCTTCGTCATATCAATCCCTTCCCTAACCTGGGTGAACCAGAAAAGAAACACTTTTGACATTGTGTTGCGTTTTTTAGTGGCTATGCGGACGCCGGATGAGGGGGAAAGGGCCTGGCATCCGGCTGGTTTTCACAGGCTTCATGAAATGCAAATTCAGGTGTTGTAAAGCCTGCCAATAACCAGACTCTGCGGGATGCGGCCAGGGGACGCGCCGGGAGACACACCTTGGAAGGACGTTT
>CANOET010000359.1 GCA_947564835.1 uncultured Eubacterium sp.
GTAAGCGATGAATAACCCACCGTTCCACAGGAACTTGATTTTGCTCTATAATGGTATCAGCTTGGAGCGGATGTCCACATCAGTTCTTGATAAAGTAGCCCGGCAGCCGTTTATTGCTTTTCCTGCGGCTCCACTACTGCCATCCATTCCAAAAATAATAATCAGGAGATGATGCTATGTCAGAGAAAAAGAAAACCCGCAGTGACCAGGAATGGCTGGAGCTGATCCAGGAATGCCGCACGAGCGGCCTGCCTGACAGAGAATGGTGCCGGCTGCATTCCATATCCATAAAAACATTTCATAACAAAGTTTCAGACCTAAAGAAAAAATCCTGTATAATACCAGATCCGCAGGCGGCCCCATCCAGGCAGGTGCACGAAGTGGTTCCACTGGAGCTGGGCAGCAGCCCTGTCCCTGATCCAGGCTGCGCTGCAAGTGATACGCTGCCGGTTCCAGCAGCCCATGCTGCCATCACGGTCAGGATGCCGGGGTACAGCATTGAAATTGCAGACGGTGCTTCAGAAGATACCATACGGAATACGCTTCTGGCGCTGGGGAGGCTGTGCTGTTAGGTGCATTGTCCAGTGACACGAAAGTTTATATCGTCACTGGATGCACCGATATGCGGCGCAGCTTTGACGGCCTTATGTCCCTGATCCGGGACACTTACCAGATGGACCCTTATTCGGACGCCCTTTATCTGTTCTGCGGCCGGAAAAGAAATACGCTCAAGGCCCTGTACTTTGACCAGACGGGGTTCGTGCTCTGCACAAAACGCCTAGACAATGGAAAATTCCAGTGGCCGCGGGACGCTTCGCAAGTAAGGCCGCTTACCCGCCAGCAGCTGCGATGGCTTCTGGAAGGACTCTCCATCTGCCAGCCAAAGGCGGTGCAGCCTTCCGGCAGGAAGGACTTCTGAACTTTTGTGCATTATGTAGAAATTTAAAAATTTATTTTCCAGCGCCGCAAGCCGCCAGGGAATGTTATCCACGACGCTGTTTTTTTCCGGGATGCTGTCCACGCATAACGCAGCGCCAGGCCGCAAAACTGTGGATAACCTGCATGAAAAATGCTGTTTTTAAGCCTTTTTCCTGTATCTGGCGGCAGTTTCCAGTCCGTCATTGTGCCTATCGCGCAGGTATGGGCGGTTTGATTTCATCCCCGCGTTTCCTTATAATGTAAGTAAATGGAAACACGGAGGGTACACATGCCAGTTAATATGGAAGACTATATCCGGCTGCTGGAAACAATGGTGGAACAGCAGAAAATACATATACAGTCCCAGGACGCACGCATCCTGGAGCAGGAGCAGGCCATAGCACAGCTGCGCGCCCTTGTGGATGAACTGCGCCTTTTAAAGTCCGGCCTGGAGGAAACGCTTGAAGAATTTAAGCGCCAGCTGTTCGGCACAAAAAGCGAGAAGACAAAAACTTCGCCAGCCAGTTGCGGGGATGAACCGGAAAACCCGCCTGCAAAAACAACGGTGAAAGAACACACCCGGACGAAAAAGAAGAAAGCCGCGAGGGATGAGCGTTATGCGGACATCCCTGTCCGCGATGTCATAATCCCTGTCCCGGATAAGGACCGGCTCTGCCCGTACTGCAATGCGCAAATGATCCTGCTTGGGTATAAACAAGTCCGCACAGAACTGCGCATAACCCCGGCAAAAGTGGAGCGTGTCCGCTATATGCAGGAAGAACTGATCTGCCCGGAATGCCGTAAAGACGGCGACGGCACAATCGTGCAGGCGCAGACGCCTGTACCTCTTATGGCACACAGCCCGGCGTCGCCGTCTGTTGTTGCGTACGTCATGTTTGATAAAAGTTTCGTAAGCGTCCCATACTACCGCCAGGAGGCCTGCATGGCCCAGCTTGGATTGGAACTGCCGCGTGAAACCATGGCGAACTGGTACATAAAATGTGCCATGGAATATTTCCAGCCGGTATATGACCATATGCACCGGCTTCTCCTGCAGAGGGATATTATCCATGCGGATGAAACAACCTGCCAGGTGCTGCGCGAAAAGGGGAAAGCCGCAAAAGCCACATCCTACATGTGGATGTATTTGAGCGGGAGCGACGGCCTGGCGCCAATCGTGCTCTATGAATACCAGGCGGGGCGCAGCGGCGTTTTCCCAAAGGCTTTCCTGGAAGGTTTCTCCGGCATCGTGCAGTGCGATGGGTACAGCGGCTATAACCAGGTAGAGGATGTGGTCCTTGCCATATGCTCTGCGCACTGCCGCAGAAAATTTTACGAAGCCCTCCCGGCAAAACGGCAGAAAAAACTGAAGCTGCTGGACATAAATTCAGAAACGGAAGTAAAAGACATCGAGCTTCCAGGTCCGGAACAGATGAAAAGTATGATTCCGGCTGAGATCGGGCTCGTGTTTTTCAACAAGCTCTTTTTCATTGAAAAAGGGCTCAAAGGCATGGAACCAGAAAAGCGACGGGAAAAACGCCTGGAAAAGGAGGCGCCTGTCTGGGAAAAGTTCTGGACATGGATTGAAACGCTAAAACCGCTTGGCGGCAGCAAGCTGGAAAAAGCCGTCAATTATTCAGTAAACCACAGAGAGACACTGCAGAGCTATATGCTGGACGGCAGATGCGAACTTTCTAATAATAAAGCCGAACGCTGCGCGAAATCCTATGCGATTGGCAGGAAGAACTCTCTGTTCCACGCATCTGTCGCCGGGGCAGAAGCAACCGCGCTTGTTTACAGTATAATAGAGACCGCAAAAGCGAATAAGCTGAATGTATTCCAATACCTTTATGTCCTGCTGCTGTACATGCCTGAGCATAAAGAGGATCCTGATGCAGTTAAAACGCTTCTTCCGTGGAGTGATTTTATCAAAGAACGCTGCACAGGACTGATCGATGTTGAAACGATAACACCTGAAAACAAACCTCAATTGCCAATATAGACTATTTTACACCTAAACGGAACATATGTGGAACGGTAGGTTATTCATCGCTTAC
>CANOET010000360.1 GCA_947564835.1 uncultured Eubacterium sp.
GTACCTTGACAATTCCATACATCTTTCAGGAGATTGATACCGGGTGCTGTAGATAATGTGCATGGACGCGCGCCTGCAGCTTAATGATTACACAGTAACGCCTGATACGTGGCCGAGAAGGGCATAGGAACTGGCTTCTGGAAGAGAAGAAATCTTAATAATGGGGTGTTTATCAATGGAAGCAAAAACAAATGATACTTTTAAATCCTATTCCGTTTTGGAAATTGCAAATATGCTCGGCATCGGAAAAACAAAGACCAGAGAGCTTTTGGATAGCAGCATACTGCCGGTAACTAAAGTGGGCCGGCAGTATTTTACATCTCCCGCAGCCATTCAGGATTTCCTGAAGAAGAATATTGGGAAACAAATTTTCTTCTGACGGCTTCTTACAAAATTATTGCCAACGACAGGGCAAGTATATTAAAATATACCCATACCTGAAGTTGGCATGAATATTTACACGAAAGAAAGGGAGATATTCATGGCAAAAACGACGAAAGGTACACAACAAAGACGACGATCCAAAGGCGATGGATCTATATTTCCGAATAAGAGAGGGGGCTGGACTGCCCGATACAGAAGGAAAGGGCTGCCGGATAAGGAATTTAACGCAACCACAAAGGGAGAAGTCAAGAAGATGCTGGATGACTGGAAGGTAAAGGTTGCCGTTCAGGATGCCATCACATCGAATATTAAGGTAGCTGATTACGCAGAGAAATATTTATATAGGAAAAGCCTGTCTGTTGAAGCTGGCAAATATAAACAGAGCAGCTTTGATAGGATAGAACGAACATATAATTCTCATTTACGTGATACGGATGCCGTAAAAAGACTTTTTCCAACCTGTCAGCCGATGATATTGCTGCAACCATTAATGCCAAAAAAGATACTCTGAGCTATTCTTCGCTCAAAAAGATATTTTTGTTCTGGTCCGCAATGATCAATAACGCGATTGAACTGGGAGAACTGCCAAAAAGTTACAATATAATGAACCGGGTTGAAATGCCAGATGAATCCGTTTTAACAGTTGAAACAAAAGAAATTCAGATCATGCCACCAGAGCACCAGCAGCTTGTCAAAGAGATTGCAATGGAATACAGTCCGAACAAAAATGAAAGATTTATGTACCGTTACGGGCCGGCTATTGTATTTCTTTTGAACACAGGATTGCGCGGCGGGGAAATGATCGGACTTGGCAGAAGCAGTATCGTCACTTACATGGGGCGAAAAGGAGTGAAAATTACAAGAACTTTAAGCCGTGTCGTAAACAGAGATGATAAGGACGCTGCAAAAACTAAGCTTGTATTAACAGCTCCGAAATATCCGAATAGTTTAAGAACGGTTCCATTAAACCGTGAGGCTGAATTTGCCTTATCTTGTATGTTGGATTTGTACGGGAAGAACCATTTTAACAATGATCTAATCTTGACAACGCAAAATGGACATCCGCCTATGCTTCAGAATCTGGGCAACACACTGAAGAAAATCTGTAAGCGTGCGGAGATCCCGGAGTATAATCTGCATTCGCTCAGGCATGCGTTTGCAACGAACCTGATTCGCAATACGAAGAATATGGGAGAGGTCAAAGAGGCTGCGGAAATTCTGGGAGATAATTACGAAGTTTTATTACGTACATATTTTCATACAGACAGTGAAAAGAAGGTAAATCTGGTCGATGCATTGGTTCTCTGATTTCGTGCCACCTTATCGACCACCTTATGAACCGATTTAGCCCGATTTTACGCGGTTTCCAGCGGTTTTAAATTATGAGTTTTTACATCTGGGAAGGGTATGATAAAGAGCCAATCTGCAGGAAGCGAAAAAATTTTGTAAGGTATTTTCAGAGTCTGCCACCTTATTTTTTTCATTCATTTTAGAGTGATTTTGAAAATCAAAAAAGCCTCAGAAACTTTGAATTTCCGGGCTTTTCTAAGAGGCGCAGACCGGATTTGAACCGGTGAATCAGGGTGTTGCAGACCCATGCCTTACCACTTGGCTACTGCGCCTAATCGTGAGCACTTATTCATTATATCAGATATCCATGATTTGTCAAGATGTAAAATTACAAAATTACGAAAATGGTAACTACAAAATTGCAGCAAGTATCATAATAAGAATTGCATATCAGATGTCTAATATTGCTGTGCTCTTTTTCAACCGACTGAGCGGTCCGAACATATTACAGTCCGCAGACTTTCAGGCTGCGGACTGTGATTTCATCGATCTAAAATCCCAGATCATCATTTACCAGAATCACTTTTATCCTTTTCGCGATCTTCGAGAATCTGGTAATCAGAAATTGACAGCATATGGTATCTGGAGACTTACAGTCAAAGCATGCCCCCGTCCTGGCGCACGGCGTATCCAGTCCGAATCTCTGTGCATTGATCGGAGCGGCTTCATTCCTTGCCCTGGACACCGCGTTTTCTACATCTTTAACAACTTTATTCATGCCGACGATCATCACCACGTTTCTTGGACCATTGGCAATCGCAGACACGCGGTTCCCGATTCCGTCGATATTCACGATCACCCCGTCTTCTGTGATCGCATTGGCGCTGGTCAGAAAATAATCGCAGTCATAGGCAATCAGTTCAATCTCCCGCTTCTTCTCAGGCGTCCCGGCTGCCTCCCGGTTATATGCTTTGAAATTCCCTTCGCGAACCGCCTGTTTTAACCCAATCTCGTTTACCGACATTGAACCGCCCCAGGACACGCTGCTTCCCTGCGGAATCCATTCCAGAGCCTTTGCCAGAGCATCCTCCTTCGTATCCGCGTAATACCCTTCCATATTGCGGGATTCCAGTCCTTTCACGATCTTCTCGCCTAATAACCGGTTCCTTTTTACACGATTTTCATTCATTCTGTTTTCCTCCTTTTTCACCCTTTTTTATACTTTATAAAGACACGATTTGACGCGCATATCACGCGTGGATATATATCTTAATCA
>CANOET010000361.1 GCA_947564835.1 uncultured Eubacterium sp.
TAAATCCATGGCTTTTGCGGCCCCGCGTAATGGATCACCTTCGGATGCTTCCTGGCCTGTATGTACATCCGGTTCAGCCACTGCGGCGCCAGCCGGATGATCTGGCTGATGCGGATCCCGTTATAATCCACCATCACGTTCCAGGACATGTCCACATATTTCACCCGCCCCTCGCACAGCTTGTTCAGCACATCCTGGTCTAACAGCTGCCACTTCCTCTTTGCAGCGAACCTGAGTATTTTTTCTGTCGTGTAAGCCTTGCGGAACGCTTCCAGGTGGAACAGCACCACCCCTGCCTGGAAATAATCATACGGGCGCTTTAGGCGCAGCACCTTGTCCGTATACCTTTTCTTATCCGGCTCAAAGCCGTTATACAGCCCCGCCGTATCCGCATCCCTGGCGGCCGCCAGCAGGTACCCTTTTACGTCTTCCTCATACAGCCTTGCTACATCCTCTTCCACGACAAGGTCCGAATCCAGGTACAGCACCTTATCGTAATCCGGCAGCAGCTCCGGCAGTACCAGGCGGTAATAGGTCTCTATACTGAAATGCCCTTTCATATAAAAATGGTAGCCGGACAGCAGCGGCGCCGGGTTCAGGTAGCGGATGCTGAAATTCTTCCTGCCGGCTGTGACCTGTGCCAGGCGTTTCCGGTTTTCCGGCCGGATATCCCCCGATAAAACCAGGATATCGTAATTTTTCCCGTCATCCGCATGTGCCGCCACGGACGCCAGCGTTGCCGCCAGATACGGCACAAAATAATCGTTTGCCGCAAGCGCAACGGCAATGTTATGTTCCGCAAAGGCCGGTTTGAACCGTTCTTTTTTATCCGCATACCGGAACAGCGTCCGCTGCAGCTCCCGGCACCGGACCTTCCCGCCCTGTTTCAGCCAGGTATAGTAAATGCCGAACAGCCGCTCGCCCAGGTAGCCGCTGACCCGGTAGCCCTCCGCATCGTAATTGCGGTAGTCCCTTCTGCGCTCATGCTCTTGCAGGATGTCGAACAGCCAGGCGGAGTACGCGTGGAAAATCTCTTTTTTCATGATGAACATATTGCAGAAATAGCCGGCCGGGGCCTGGTGCATATAGTACACGGCTGTATCATACATGGCAGGGTACTTTTCTTTTATAATCTGCATCATCACATCCAGGTCTTCTTTGTACTGGTAAGGCGTGCTGGCATACTGGTAGTAATTGGAGACCAGTGACGGATGGAGCCTTTTTAAATTGACCGCGGTCGTCGCAATCACGTCATAACGGTTGATCAGGTTTACCATCCTTTGTTTCTGCAGCCCCAAAGTTTCATAGACGCTGCCGTCCAGGTAATCCATCTCCACGTCTTCAAACAGGTTCGCACGGAGCTTTTTTTCGGAAAATGACATGTACCTGCGGTAATGGAAAAACCCATAGTAGTCCGCGTCGTCATTCTTCCAGGCCCAGTACTGGGCCGTCAGCTCGCAGTAGGTTGGATTTTTATGGGATATGTTGTCCCCTTCATCGTCATGCAGGATCCCCGCAAAGCGCTTCCCTGCAGCCGCCGCGCCGACCTGGATCGGATAAAACAGCTCCCCCTGCGGCATAAAGCATTCTTTATGGCATGACACGTATATTTTAATCTTGTCTGTCATTACTCGTCTCCTTTTCCTAAATACCGTTCCCCTTTTTCACTGGCGCCTGCGCATCTTTTCAGCCTGCGGCTGTTCCATACCAGGCCGCGCACAGCTGCCCGGTCCGGATACTCCTGCCCCCTGTCCGCAGGTATACGTAATACCTTACGGAAAGCCGCCTGCACATAATTACATCATTGTGCGGATCTTCTCTCACAAAGCTGTCTGCACACAACTGTGCGCATCTTCCCTCACAAAGTTGTCTGCACACAACTGTGCGGATCTTCTCTCACAAAACTGCCTGCACGCAACTATGCAGATCTTCTTTCACAAAACTGTCTGCACATCACTGTGCGGATCTTCTTTCACAAAGCTGCCTGCACGCAACTGTGCAGATCTTTTTTCGTAAAACTGCCTGCGCACAATTTTGCGGATCTTCTTTCGCAAAACTGCCTGCGCGCAATTTTGCAGATCCACTTTCACAAAACTGCCTGCGCACAATTTTGCGGATCTTCTTTCGCAAAACTGCCTGCGCGCAATTTTGCAGATCCACTTTCACAAAACTGTTTGCACGCAACTGTGGGTATCTTCTCTCCCAAAGCTGTCTGCACGCAACTATGCGGATCACTTTTCGCAAAAGCGTCTGCGCACAACATATGGATCACCTTCCGCAAAGACGTCTGCGCGCAGCTGTGCGGACCACCCTTCGGCGCAGCGACCCGGGCGGGATCAGGCGGTTGATTTTTTTCATGTCAACGGCAATCTGCGGCCCGTTTTCCCAAAGCCGGAACCGTCGGACATTGCTGTGGAAAATCACGTACTGCAGTTCACAGCACCGTGCCTCCCCCTGCTCCCGCAGCCAGGTATAATATACACCGAACAGCCGCTCCGCAAGATAGCCTGTAATACGCGCCTGCCCCGCACCGCACCCGTGAAAACCCTTCCCGGCTTCAAATTCCTCCAGCAGCGGGAACAGCCACTCCATATATGCCTGGAAATATTCCCGCCGCATGATATACATGTTGCAAAAATAAATATATTTGCTGTCCATATACCGGTCGCAGGCTGCGGCATATTCCGGCCTGCGCTTTTTTAAAATCCGCACCATCCGTTCCAGGTCCGCCCGGTTATGAAACTGGCAGAACTGCTGGCGGACCGTTACGTCCATCCGTTCCGGCAGCACGGTCAGCACATCATATTTTTCCACAACGGCACGGATCTGTGCTTCCTCCAGCGCATAGCCTGACAGGTCCCCCCGCAGGCTGTCCGCCTCCACATACGGCCTTACCGGCTGTCTCTTCCCGTACAGGCCCCTTCCATCCGGCTGTCTCTTCCCGTACA
>CANOET010000362.1 GCA_947564835.1 uncultured Eubacterium sp.
GTAAGCGATGAATAACCTACCGTTCCCCTAATGATATGTTTAGGTGTAAAATAGTTTATAGTGGCAGCTGAGGCTTGTTTTCAGGCGTTATCGTTTCAACATCAATCAGCCCTGTGCAGTGTTCTTTGATAAAACTGCTCCATGGAAGAAGTTTTTCAACCGCAGCTGGATCATCTTTATGCTCCGGCATATACAGCAGCAGGATATAAAGATACTGGAATACATTTAACTTATTGGCCTTTGCAGTTTCTATCATGCTGTAAACAAGCGCACTTGCTTCAGCCCCCGCGGCGGATGCATGGAACAGGGAATTTTTTCTTCCGATGGCATAAGATTTTGCACGCCGCTCCGCTGCATTGTTTGACAATTCGCATCTGCCGTCCAGCATATAGCTCTGCAGCGTTTCTCTGTGGTTTAGCGCGTAGTTGACAGCTTTTTCCAGCTTGCTGCCGCCCAGCGGCTTTAGTGTTTCAATCCATGCCCAGAACTTTTCCCAGACGGGCGGCTCCTTTTCCAGGCGTTTTGCTTTCCGCAGATCCGGTTCCATACCTTTCAGCCCTTTTTCAATGAAAAAGAGCTTGTTGAAGAATACGAGCCCGATTTCAGCCGGGATCATGCTTTTCATCTGTTCCGGGCCTGGAAGCGGGATGTCTTTTACTTCCGTTTCTGAATTTATGTCCAGCAGTTTCAACTGTTTCTGCCGCTCTGCCGGGAGGGCTTCGTAAAACTTCCTGCGGCAGTGTGCAGAGCACACTGCGAGTATTACATCTTCTACCTTGTTATAGCCGCTGTACCCGTCACACTGTACGATGCCGGAAAATCCATCCAGGAATGCCTTTGGAAAATCCCCGCTGCGGCCCTCCTGGTATTCGTAAAGCACGATCGGCGGCAGGCCATCGCTCCCGCTTAAATACAGCCACATATACGAAGTGGATTCTGCGGCCCTCCCTTTTTCATGCAGCACCTGGCATGTAGTTTCATCTGCATGGATGACCCCTCTTAGCAGGAGGAGTTCATGCAGACGGTCATATACCGGCTGGAAATATTCCAGGGCGCATCTGATATACCAGTTCGCCATGGTCTCACGAGGCAGTTCTAGGCCAAGCTGGGACATGCAGGCCTCCTGGCGGTAGTATGGGACGCTTGCAAAGCTTTTATCAAACATGACATATGCCACAGCAGACGGCGACGCCGGGCTGTGCGGCATCAAAGGCGTAGGCGTCTGCGCCTGTACAATCGTCCCGTCACCGTCCTTACGGCATTCCGGGCAGATCAGCTCTTCCTGCATATAACGGACACGCTCCACTTTTGCCGGGGTTATGCGCAGTTCTGTGCGGACTTCCTTATGCCCGAGCGGCGTCATTTCCGCATTGCAGTACGGGCAGCGGCGGTCTTTGTCCGGGACAGGTATAATGACATCACGGATAGGGATATCCGCATAACGTTCATCCCTTGTTGTTTTTTTCTTTTTTGCCCGTGTGTATTCTTTTACTGTTGTTTTTGAGGCCGGATATTCTGTTTCCACTGCGGCATCGGCCTGGGAGGTTTTTGTTTTTTCGCTTTTTGTTCCGAACAGCTGGCGCCTGAATTCTTCAAGCGTCTCCTCCAGGCCGGCCTTCAAAAGGCGCAGGTCATCCACAAGGGAGCGCAGGTCCGCGATCGTCTGTTCCTGTTCCAAGATGCGTGCATCCTGGGACAGTATATGCGCTTTCATCTGTTCCACCATTTCTTCCAACAGCCGTGTATGTTCTTCATTATTAGCCGGCATATGTGTCCCCTCCGTATTTTTTCTGCTTATATTATAAAGAAATACGGGGGCGAGATCAAACCGTCCGAAATTGCATTATGTGCAGTCTGACGGATTGGAAAATGGTGGAAAAAGCTTCTAAATGCTGTTTTTAAGGCAGTTTGTCCACAGTATTCCGGGGGCAGGGCAGCGGCATATGGGGACAGCCCGCCCGATAAAATCCGGCAGCGTGGATAACCTTCAAAAACGGAGCCTGCCGCCGGAAAATAAATTTTTAAATTTCTGCATAATGCACAAAGGGTCAGAAATCTTTCCTGCCGGAAGGCTGCACTGCATGCGGCTGGCAGATGGAGAGCCCTTCCAGAAGCCAGCGCAGCTGCTGGCGGGTGAGCAGCCTCACTTCTTTAGCATCGCGCGGCCACTGGAACTTTCCATTATCTAGCCGTTTCGTGCAGAGCACAAATCCCGTCTGATCAAAGTACAGAGCCTTGAGTGTATTTCTTTTTCTGCCGCAGAACAGGTACAGTGCATCTGCATAAGGATCCATTTGGTAAGCGTCGCGGATAACGGCCATAAGGCCGTCGAAGCTGCGCCGCATATCAGTGCGCCCGGTGACGATATAAACTTTTGTATCACCGGACAATGCGCTTAACACAGTGTCCCCAGCGCCAGAAGCGTATTGCGTATGATGTCTTCTGAAGCGCCTTCTAAGATTTCAACATGGCATCCGGATATCCTGACTGTGACGGCAACACGGGCAGACGGAACCTGCACTGCACCATCGGCGGGAGCCTGTGGATAAGGCACCAGACCAGCAGCCATTTCCAGAGGGACCACTTCGTGTTTCTGCCCACAAGCAGCTGTCTGTGATCCTGGTAAGTCACAGGACTTTTTTCTTAAATCTGCGACTTTATTATAAAATGTTTTTATGGATATAGAATGCGTCTGGCACCAGTTTTTAACAGACATGCCACTGGTGCGGCACTCCTGAATCAGCTCCATCCATTCCTGGTCGCTGCGTATTTTCTTTGACATAGCATCATCTCCTGATAGTTATTTTGGAGCTAATAGCAGCAGCGGATGCTAGACAGATAGTTGCCGAACTGCCTGATCAAGAACTGATGTAGATATTCGCTCCAAGTTGCTATCATTATAGTGCAAAATCCTGTTCTTGTGGAACGGCAGGTTATTCATCGCTTAC
>CANOET010000363.1 GCA_947564835.1 uncultured Eubacterium sp.
GCGCCCGGACGGTGCCACTGTGTAAATGCAGAATACTTAGGGATTCTTAACATTCTGGAATAGGAGCCGAAATCCAGGCCCCCGCCCCCTCCTCCGGCGTCCGGTCAACCATAAAAACCACTCCCCCAACATCAAAAGTATTTCTTTTCCAAGTGATCCAGGTTAGGAGGCAGGACAAGCAGCAGGATGAACGACATTAAAATTTTTGTAACACATTCACCGAATACAAACAACATACGCCCAAAGCTCCCGCTTTTTTATCATGTGACAGCAGGAAGCGCATTCCAGCAGGGACCGCTGCCCAAAGGCATGCTGCGGGACGATACAGGCACGCATATTTCAGAAAAGAACAGAAGCTACTGCGAGCTGACAACGCAGTACTGGGCATGGAAAAATATAAACGCGGATATTTACGGATTCTGCCACTACAGACGGTACTTTTCTTTCTCGCCCGGACTGCTGCCCAAAGCCGGGTGCGGCAGCGTGATCCTTCCGTATCTGGACAAACGGGCGCGTAAGGCGCTGTGCTTGGAGGAGGAGGCTGTCCGCTCCGGCGTGGGGCAGTATGATTTTCTGATCGCAAAAGCGGTCCCGGTCCGGGCATTTTATGCGGAAAATGTATATGAGCATTACCGGCAGGCGGATGGGCTGCATGTGGAAGATCTGGATTTGTTCTGTAAAATCCTGTATGAAAAATATCCGCACATGCAAAACGCGGCTGAGGCATATTTAAAAGGCGATAGATTCTATCCTTGTAATATGTTCCTAATGAAACGGGAGCTGTTTGACTGGTACTGCGGTATGCTGTTCGGCCTATTGGAGGCTTATGAACAGCAGGCGAAAAAACGGCCGGGCAAAACGCGGTATTCCCGCGAAGGGTGCCGTACGCCCGGGCATCTGGGGGAACGGTTTTTGGGGATGTTTTATGAATATATCAGACAGCTCGGCACGTATCAGACGAAAGAGCTGCAGATGGCGCTGGTCACGCACACGCAAAAGCCGGCAGTCCGAAAGCCCCGTCCGCAGGAAATACCAATCGTAACGGCTGCGAATGTATCCTATGTTCCGGCGCTGTTTACCTGCCTTCGGTCGCTTGCGGACCATACGGATCCTTGCAGGCGGTATCATATCTATGTTTTTCATACGGATATCAGCGTCCGCGACCAGCAGGTTTTTCAAAAAGAGCTGGAATGCGGGCATATCCGGGTGGATTTTGCAGATGTGGGGATGCTGGTGGCCGGATACCGTTTAAAAGCAAAAGGGAAGATTTCGGCGGAGACGTATTACCGTTTTTTGATATTGGATCTGCTGAAAGACTGCGCGAAGGCTGTCTGGCTGGACAGTGACCTGGTGGTTTGCCGGGATGTGGCGCAGCTATATGATCTGGACCTTCGCGGGTATATGCTGGCAGCAGCCGCAGATCCGGATTTTGCCGGACAATGTAACGGGGCGAATCCGGATACGGCTCGTTACTGCCGTGAGGCGCTGCGTTTGAAAGACCCGTTTCAGTATGTGCAGGCAGGGGTAATGGTATTCCATATCCGTGAAATGCGAAAAAAAATCAGCACAAAACAGCTGTTTGCCATGGCACAGCAGGGGGATTACCGTTATTCCGACCAGGATATTTTAAATATTGTCTGTCAGGGAAACATCCGCAGGCTGCCCATGGCCTGGAATATGCTGACAGACCGGCAACATACCCGTTATGAAGTGATCCGCTCGGCTCCGTCAGAGCTTTTGGATGAGTATGAGCAGGCGAGAAAGCAGCCCTTTATCATCCATTATGCGGGAAGCCCCAAGCCATGGGAGGCTTTAGACGCGGATTTCGCGCAGGAATTTTGGAAAACAGCCAGGAACACGCCCTATTATGAAACGCTGCTTGCGGGGGCCGCAGGGCAGCCGGAGCATATGACGCTGGCGCAAAAAGCAGCCGGCATCACTGTGAAAGCAGCGAAGAAATTGCTGCCGCAGCACAGCAGGATCCGCTGGGCTGCAGGAAAGCTGTACTGGAGGATGAAATGAAGATAAAAAAATGGAAGCCGCATCCCCCAAAAAAGAAGCGGAGGCCGGGATGATGGGCAGGACTGCTGCCAGGCTCTACGGCCTGTACCGTTACCGGGCGCTGGTAAAACAGCTTGTGATCAAGGATCTGAAGCTGAAATACCGAAGGAGCTTTTTGGGGTATGTCTGGAGTGTTTTAAATCCGCTGATGGTGATGGCGGTTATGTACCTGGTATTTTCGCAGATGTTCCGTTTTGAGGTGGAGCATTATCCGGCGTATCTGATGATCGGGCAGGCAGCTTTTAACTTTATGACAGAAGCGACGGACCAGGCGGTATTTTCCATTACAGGCAACAGTGAGCTGTTAAAAAAGGTTTATGTGCCGAAATATGTATTTACGCTTTCAAAGGTCAGCAGCTCGCTGGTTAACCTGCTGCTGTCCATGGTTGCCATGATGCTTGTGTTTTTGTGTTCCGGCGTGCAGTTTTCCTGGTACATGCTTTTCATTCCGCTTGTGCTGGTGCAGCTGTATGTGTTCAGCCTGGGGCTTGGGCTGTTTCTGGCGCAGGCTGCGGTGTTTTTCAGGGATATCCAGTATATCTACAGTGTGCTGACAACGGCATGGATGTATGCAACGCCGCTGTTTTATCCGGCCAGCCTGCTGTCTGAACGGATGCAGCGGGCAGTGTATCTGCTGAATCCGATGTATCATTATGTGACGCAGTTTCGTACGCTCGTGCTGGAGCGGACATTTCCGCAGGCAGGCTCCGTGCTGTATGGATCTTTGCTGGCAGCTTTGTTTCTGCTTGTTGGAACGCGGGCTTTTCTGCGGACACAGGACCGGTTTATCTTATATATTTGTGTTGCTACCCATTTTTTTTGACTTAAAATTGCTCTGATTGCCTGTC
>CANOET010000364.1 GCA_947564835.1 uncultured Eubacterium sp.
GCGATTAGTTCACCGCAGCGTTGCCCCAGTCCGCCCAAGGTGTGTCTTCCGGCGCCTCCCCGTTCCACAGCCCGCAGAGTCGTCCGCATAGCCACATCCCCTGGCTACCCAATACCTCTCGGAAATCCCCACCATTCATCTACTTCCCGGATTTTAACACCCCCAGCACATGCATCCCATACCGTTTCCACAACTCGAAGTCTCTACACCTTTCATCCGTCCATTCGAAGTACAAAATCTTCCCCTTATATTCCGCATACAGCGCAGGCGTCACCACCTCCTGATATTGCGGCAAAAAGCATCCGGTTTTTTTGCTGTAGCAGTTTGCCGCCTTCGCCTTCTGCCGGTGTGCAGCGTCTACGTAAAAGGCGACGCTTTTATGGATCGCTGTATCTTCCTGCGGCAGGTAATAATAGTTTTTGTAATCCGGATAAAAGTATTTCAGCGTTCCTTCCAAAAGCGGAACCGAAAAAACTGCCCGGCTGTCTGCCGCGTGGAGGTAAAAAAAGTCGTTTTTGCACGAGACGGCGGCGGGCAGCGGTTCGCGGATCTGGCAGGACAGGGTGAGTTCTTTGCCTTGTGAGCCGTCCATGCGGCGGTAAGTGGATACGCTGCATGTATCTGGCGTAAATCCGCCCTGGAAGAAATGGTCGTAGGCGGACAGGGCGAGCAGCTGTACCATGCCGGTGAGGTCGTCCAGGTTGTGCTGCAGCATTTGTGCAAGCGCCTCTTCCTGCGGCTGGCGGACGTAGGATTCGTAGACTTTGATCAGGTCCCCGCCGCTGTAAGTGTCGGTCCTTGTGTGGCCTAGAAATGCTTCTAATGTTTTTTGCCTGCTGTTTTCTAATCCGAAAATGTGTTTGTAGGAACGGGCCAGTGTGCATAGGTCGACATAATTTTTGTTATCGTAAACGGATGTGCGAAGCTTAAGATGCCGGCTGCGTTTTTTTAGGAATGGAAGGTCAAAGTGGGAGCCGTGGAAGGTGATGACCGTATGGAAAGGTTCTAAGAGATGGTGCAGGGCAGTGATGACTTGCGCCTCTTCCTGCGGGGTTTCTGCGAAAAGCTGCCTGGTGATCAGGGCATCGTTTTGGAGGTAAGCGGCGCCGATTTGATAGATGTGGTTTCTGGCAGCGGAAAATCCGGTGGTCTCGATATCCAGAAAGAGCGCGTCCTGGAAGGGATGGGTGTCTGCGGCGGGTACTTTAGGCAAATTATTACTTTTTTTGATATTTTTCATTTTTTTTATCTCCATATTGCACAATTTTTCAGAAAGTATTATAATAAAAAAGATTGTATGATATTATCATAACACAGATGTATGCGCTGTGAAACGGTGAATTTTGCAAAAGTATTTCAAAAGTATTTTGAAAAATACAATCTGGCTGTACATATAATGGAAAGGGTATGTTATAATCGGCAGGTGGAATTGCATCCAGCATAGGGCATGCATACACGTTTTATACTATTTTAGAAAGAAGGGGACGTAAAATATGGGATTACGTACATTTAAAAATGGCGTCCATCCTTTCGAAGGAAAGGAATTGTCCAAGGAAAAGCCAGTGCAGGAGCTGCTCCCGAAGGGGGAACTGGTGTTTCCGGTATCACAGCATATTGGCGCGCCTGCAAAGCCGGTGGTCAAAGTCGGTGATACCGTGTTAAGAGGCCAGGTAATCGCTGAGGCGGGGGGATTTGTGTCGGCCCCGATCCATTCTTCTGTGTCCGGTGTGGTGAAAAAGATTGAACCGCGCCGCGTGCCGGTCGGTGATCTGGTGAACTCGATTGTGATCGAGAGCGACGGGGAGATGAAAGAGGTCGAATATCAGGAAACGGCGAATGTTTCCCTGCTGTCGAAGGAAGAGATCATTGAGAAAGTAAAAAACGCAGGCGTGGTCGGTATGGGCGGCGCCGGTTTCCCGACGCATGTGAAGCTTTCTCCGAAGGAACCGGGCAAGATCGAATATATCATCGCCAACTGTGCGGAGTGTGAGCCGTACCTGACGTCGGATTACCGCCGCATGATGGAGAACCCGGAGCAGCTGGTCGAGGGCATGAAGATCGTGCTGCAGCTGTTTCCGCAGGCCAAAGGGATCTTTGGCGTGGAAAATAACAAAAAGGACTGTATCGAAAAGCTGGAGGCTATCGTAAAGGATGACCCGCGCCTGGAGGTGGCGGAGCTGATGACGAAGTACCCGCAGGGCGGCGAGCGCCAGCTGATTTACGCCGTGACCGGCCGGTCGATCAATTCGGCGATGCTTCCGGCGGATGCGGGCTGTATTGTGGATAACGTAGAGACACTCGTAGCTATTTATAATGCCGTAAAACTGGGCAAGCCGGTTATGAACCGTATTTTTACCGTAACCGGCGACGCGGTCAGCGACCCGCGAAATTTCTATGTATGTACCGGGACGAATTACCAGGAGATTTTGGATGCGGCGGGCGGATGCAAGACGCAGCCGGAGAAAATGATTGCCGGCGGGCCGATGATGGGCTTTGCGCTGTTCGGGCTGGATATCCCGGCGACGAAGACCAGCTCGGCGTTATTGTGCATGACGAAGGATGAAGTGGCGGCGAGCGCGCCGACGCCGTGTATTAACTGCGGACGCTGTGTGGATGCTTGTCCGGAGCTTTTGATTCCGTCCAGGCTTGCGAAATTTTCCGACCACGGGGACAAAGAGACGTTCGAAAAATGGAATGGGATGGAATGTGTGGAATGCGGCAGCTGCAGCTTTATCTGCCCGGCCAGAAGGCAGCTGGCGCAGTCGATTAAGACGATGAAGAAAAACATCCTTGCGGATCGAAGGAAGAAATAAAGAAAGAAGAAAGAGGTGAACAACTGTGAGTGATATGTTAAAAGTTTCATCTTCACCACATGTCCGTGCCAAGGATACT
>CANOET010000365.1 GCA_947564835.1 uncultured Eubacterium sp.
TAGCGATTAGTTCACCGCAGCGTTGCCCCAGTCCGCCCAGGGTGTGTCTCCCCGGCAAGCCCCCGTCCACAGCCCGCAGAGGCGTCCGGTTAGCCACAACCCTGGCCAATCAATACGCTTAGATGCTTACCATGCACCCGCCTCAATCATGGCTATACTTCTCAATCCATGACGCATAAGTCTGATACAGCGACATACTGTTGCTCTTTATATGCCTGTCGAATTTTTTCAGCTTAAATACAGCCGGATCCGCATAATCATTCGGTTTATAATAGACCGTCGCATCCAATACCTGTCCTCTGGTATAACGGTCGAAAATCGTATATGCCACTTTCTTAGCCACTTCCCAGCGGTTCGGGATAATGTTTTTATCATCTCCCCTGCTGTTTCCCGTATAGGACACATTCATCTGGTTCACCTTAACCCACTCCCCGTTCTCGTAACCAAACGTAGCATGCGCAAGGGAATCCATTGCCGTATGCGCCGCCAGGCCAAGGATAAAGTAAGCTTTTCTCTTGGAAGTCAGGGTGCTGTATTTCGCGGAACCGATAGCATCCTTCCATCCTGCTGGTGTGTTAAATTCAGTCAGTGTATTTTTGATCTGCTGGCTGGAATTGCGGTTGTCAAAATAATTGATTCCGTAATCCGGATCGGACGGATCTGCAACTGGAAAGCTGACCGTATCCAATGCGCTTCCAAGGCCCATGCTTTCCACGGATTTTGCAATCTGTGCCAGGTAAACGCTTCCGCATACATAATTGTACAAGCCATGAAAGCTTTCGTGGTTCGACGTAGAGCCTTTCAGGTAAGTGGAATGGTCCGCCTGGTAAATGCCAAGCCTTGCATATTCCACAAGGTCTGCCGGAAGCCCGGTTCTGTTGTTTCCATATACAATAACTGCATTTTCGTGGTCTTTGGATGCCCAGTAGGCATTGACATATGCTTCATCAAACGTTTCCGGGGCCTGTTCATTGTCCGGAATGCTTGCCGTATCTGTATCCTGGGATTCCTGCGCCTGTGAAAAATGATCTGCCGCATATTTTACATCCAGGATACCGTTGCCGTACTCCTCTGCCTGGCCAGCCGCCCTTGCACTCTCATTCAGCAGGCTGCGGATAAATGCCGCGGATTTATCCGGATTCATGCTCCAAAGAAGGGATGCCGCTCCTGTTACATGGGATGCCGCAAGGCTTGTGCCGTCTGACTGGATGACCAGGTCTAAAAAACCTGTGGATGGGATATCTTCGCCCGGCGCCATAATCTCTACCTGTTCCCCGGTCGCGCTGTGTGTGCTGCGCTGCCCCTGTGCATTAACGCTGCCTACTGCCATAACCTCGCCGAATGCAGCCGGATACTGAACCGCTGTACCGTTCCCGTTTCCGGTATTTCCTGCCGCCGCAACCATCAGGATACCCGCCTGGTCCGCGTCTTTGACTGCTGCCTGGAGCGCTTCGCTGTACTGGCTGGTTCCAAAGCTCATATTTATAATATCCACATCATTTTCGATACACCAGTAAATACCCTGGATTACCCGGCTGACCGGAGACTGGTTGTTTTCGTCCAGCACCTTTACCGAATATAACGTCACATCCGGATTTACGCCTGTCGCTCCGGTTTCATTCCTGGACGCGGCAATTATGCTTGCAACGCTTGTACCGTGTCCGGTTACGTCTTCGTAAAATGGAATGACATCCTCTTCACCCGGAATCAGATTTACGGATCTTGCAACATCAATATCCGTTGTAAATCCAACGCCGGAATCAATGACCGCCACTTTAATATCTGCAGCGTTCCCGCCAGGCGTTACTTCCTGCGGGGATGCAGCGATCATATCCAGGTTCCACTGTTGTTTGGGGTCAATCCCCTGGTCTCCGGTTTCTTCCACACGGTCGGTAGGTTCCAAAGCCGTGCAGGCATGCAGAATAATATCTTCTTCCACATGGACGCCTTCCCGGTTTTCCAGAATAGATTTTTCCTCATCCGAAAGCGTCAGTGCAAGAATGCCTTCCTGCTGTCCGCCGCCTGCATCCGGAGAAATCCTGCTGCCTTCATAAACAGCTTCCAATTCCATGGACACGGCCGGATCTTCTGCAACTACTACATAGTCTGTTTTCCCATCATCCGTCTTCCCGCCTTCCGCAGCATATGCAGGAACGGCCGGCAGAAGCGCTGAGCCTGAAAGTGCAAGCACCATCAGTGATGCGATACGTCTTTTCATAAGTACTCCTTTTCTGCTGACAATCTATATTTGTCTGCCTTTGTCTGGGTGATTGTGCGCGGACATATCGTTACTGTTCACAGCTATTCAAGCACTTGCCGCTTGGACAAGGCCAAAGAATGTGGCCTGCCAGGCATCCAGCCCTTCGCCGAAAGCGAACTTTCCATGGGCTGGATGCCGTTACAGTCCGCAGCTGTCCTGCTTTATGGACAGGTGTGAACTGTAACGGCATATCTGCGCAAATATTGTCTTAAAGAAACTATAACATATAGTTTGTTTTGCTGTCAACTATATTTTTACATGGATCAGAAAATTAATTTTCAAACAGCACTTCACCGCCGCTTTTTTTCACAAATTGCTTGTAGCGGCTTTTCTGTTCCTCCGGAATGTCACCACGGACAATCAGTTTCCTGACAGGATTTCCCTCGAAAGCGATACTATGAAACAGTTTTGGATTTCCGGAAAGGTTAATTTCTTCCAGGCGGTTATCCGGTGCCTGTAAATGCACGGGCGTTTGACAGTTAAATTGAGAAAAAATCTCTACAATCCGCACCAGGTC
>CANOET010000366.1 GCA_947564835.1 uncultured Eubacterium sp.
ACATTCTGGAATAGGAGCCGGAAGCCAGGCCCTTTCCCCCTCATCCGGCGTCCGAATAGCCACTAAAAAACGCAACACAATGTCAATTCTGTCGCTTGGAATGAAAATTTTGCCATTTTGCGCAAGAAACCGTTTGTAAGCACCTAAATTTCATATTTCGGTATTCCCAATATCGACACACAAAAGCCCCTGCCATATAGTACGCAAGTATCCCAAAAAATACCGGTATGTTACATCATTTTTATTGACATATCTTTCACAAAGTTATAAATTATAAATATGGAGCATCTTAATTACATAATTTTAGGAGGAATCAAACCATGAACAACTTAACACTGGAAGTTGAAAATCAGATCGCAGTCCTTACGATCTCAAGACCTGCAGCTTTAAATGCTTTAAACAGCGAAACTCTGGACGAACTGAACACCGTGCTGACCGAAATCGAAGCAAGGGATGACGTAAAAGTCGTAATCCTGACCGGCGGTCCTGACAAGAAGGGCAACGCGTTCAAATCTTTCGTTGCAGGCGCTGATATCGCTGAAATGGTCGGCTTTTCCGCAGCACAGGCGCGCGCTTTTGGTATGCGGGCTTCTGTTCCGTTCTTTAAGTTAATGAATATGCGCCAGGTAACAATTGCTGCTGTAAACGGCTTTGCACTGGGCGGCGGATGTGAGATCTGTATGGCATGCGATATCCGTATCGCTTCTGATAACGCACTGTTCGGCCAGCCGGAATGCGGCCTTGGCATTATCCCGGGCTTCGGCGGCACACAGCGCCTGGCACGCCTCGTAGGCATGGGCCGTGCAAAAGAGCTGATCTTTACCTGCGACAATATCAACGCAGAAGAAGCATACCGCATCGGCCTTGTGAACAAAGTCGTTTCCGCAGAAGAATTAATGCCTTCCGCAAAAGCAATGGCTGAAAAGATCGTATCCAAGGGCAGCTATGCCGTATCCATCGCAAAAGCAGCGATCAACAACGGCTACGATATGGATATCAAAAATGCAGTGGAAATGGAAGCAAATCTGTTCGGCGTTACCTGCTCTACCCATGACAAGCAGGAAGGCATGAGCGCATTTTTAGAGAAACGTAAGGCAGATCTGACAGACTTCTAAGACATGTATACAGCCAGCCGGCAGATCCTGTCTGGCTGATGATCGTTCCATGCAAAAAGAAGGGGCAGACCGTCCCTTCTTTTTTCATTCCTCCGCCCGGCGGTTTACCCGTTTCCGGCAGTCTGGCGGGAAAATTCCTGTACAGCCGCGGTGATATTCTGCCCGTTTCCCACATTCTGAAGCATCTTCCACCACGCTTCGCGCGCAGTTGCCCATCCGGGTGTAATCTGGTAATAATCGCCCATATACTGCATAAACGCGCTGTATTCCGTCATCAGCTGGTCATTTTCATAAATCGCATCCAGATCCCGCACCGGCCAAAACGAAGAAGCAAGTACCGCCCTTTTATAGTTATCATCATCCTGCGTCATATACCGGATAAACGTCTTCGCGGCCTCTACCCGCTGCGGGTCTTTGTTGTCAAAAACGCCCAGCCCCCAGATCCCGCCCTGAAGCCCCGGCTTTCCTTCGTTTGCAGGAAACGCCATTGGAAAAATCTCAAAATCCAGTTCCGGACGATTGATCGTCTGGGTAATCTCGATCGAAGCATTCCAGCAAAAAGTCATGGCCAGCTTCCCGTCGCAAAACAGTTCAATTTCTTCCGTCGACGTCATATCCGGGTCAAATGTAATGCCTTCCAGCTCCTTAAGCAGCTTCAGCGCTTTTTTATTTTCCTTGCTGTCAACCGTATACACGCGGTGTGCTTCATCCGTAAATGCGCCCCCATACAGGTTATTGACAAGCACGCGTGTCCCCTGGTCGCCGCTCTGGTTTTTACAGTAAATAATGCCTGCAGGATTTTCTCCATGCTCCGCAAGCGCGCCGACCGCCCGGATAAAATCCTGCGTCGTCCATGTATGCGTCTCTTCATCAAGATAGGCGAGCGCCCCCGCCTCCCGGAAGAGGTCATAATTAATCGCCATGCAATGTGCAGTCATACAAACCGGAAACTCATAATACTCCCCATTCCTGTGCCGGCAGGCATTGCGGACATTTTCATAAATCTCTCCGGCCGCCTGCGAATCCCACAGATCAGACAAATCAGCCAGCAACCCCTGGTCACCCCAGTCCGCTACCATCCGCTCCGGCCCTTCAAACACAAGATCCGGGGCATTGCCGCTTGCAACCGCATCCCGTATTTTCTGATCCCCGGTATCATAATCCACACATTCCACTGTAACATGGATATGCGGATATTCCCTGTGGAAATCGGCAATCAGGCCGGAAACCGCCGTCAGATTCCCCCAGTTGCCGACTGGAAATGTCCAAAGGGAGATCTCCGTTTCCTGTCCTGCCTCTTCCTGAAGCAGTACCGGCTCCTGCCTGGCTGATTTGCCGTGGCAGGCTGTTAAAACGGCGGCTGCCAGTAGTGCTGTGCCGGCCGTAATTATTTTTTTCATCACTCAAACCTCCTAACCTGGATAAACCGGAACCAAAATTTTGCCATTTTGCGCAAGAATTCGTTAGTAAGCGCCTAACATGGATGAAGCAGAAAACAAACATGTTTGACATTGTGTTGCGTTTTGGGGCTTCCCGGAAGATCATGATTGGCCAAGGGGATGTGGCTATCCGGACGACTCTGCAGGCTTTACAACACCTAAATTCCAGTTCATGTAAAGCCTGCCAGTATCTAAAACTCAGTCCATATAAAGCCAGAC
>CANOET010000367.1 GCA_947564835.1 uncultured Eubacterium sp.
AATAGGAGCCGGAAGCCAGGCCCTTTCCCCCTCATCCGGCGTCCGCATAGCCAATTAAAACGCAACACATTGTCAATTCTGTCGCCCCGAGTCAGAATTTTGCCACTTTGCGCAAAGAATCATTTCTACGTTCCTAATTCTGAGGCAACCCGCAATATTGTGTAATAAATGATTGACACTCACGTAAAATAAGTATATACTGTACTTATCGAATAAGCACGCAAATAACAGACAGTACAATAAAAGAGGGGGCGAGGATGGAAATATTAATCAGCAACAGCAGCGATAAACCAATTTATGAGCAAATATGCATACAAATCAAAAGTCTGATTATGAATGGGACATTATCTGCCGGCGAAGCGCTTCCATCCATGCGGGCGCTCGCAAAGGATTTGCATATCAGTGTGATCACGGTGCAGCGTGCATATGAAGATCTGACGCGGGATGGATTTATCGAGACGGTATCCGGCAAAGGCAGCTTTGTTGCTTCCCAGAATCAGGAATTTATCCGGGAGGAACAACTGCGTATGGCGGAAGAGCTGCTGCAGAAAGCTGCAGAAATCGGCAGGTCGCATGGCATTGCATATGAACGGCTGGCAGGTATTTTGAAATTATTTTATGAGGATTCCTGACGGTACCGCGGCATGAGAAGCACCGCAACGATGGTATAAGGAAAAAGGATGCCTCAACCTGCCGCCGTCATGTCCGAAAGATTTGAAAAAACAGTTATCACAGGAGGTAAAAAGATGGCAGAAAACAATATTCTGGTAAAAGATTTATGCAGGCAATTCGACGGTTTTTCGCTGGATCATGTTTCTTTCCGGGTTCCGAAAGGAAGGATTGTCGGCTTTATCGGTGAAAACGGCGCCGGAAAAAGCACGACCATTCATCTGATCTTAAATGAACTAAAAAAAGACAGCGGGGAAATCCGTATTTTGGGGAAAGACCATGCGTCATATGCTCTGAAAGAAGAAATTGGCGTAGTATTTGACGAGTGTAATTTTCACGATGTATTTACTGCGGAAAATATCAGCAAAATGCTTTCCGGCATTTACCGGACATGGGACGGCAGCCTTTACAGCCAGTATCTGCAGCGGTTCGGACTGCCCAGGGATCAGCCGGTCGGTTCTTTTTCCAAAGGGATGCAGATGAAGCTGTCCATCATCAGCGCCCTGGCGCATAAGCCGAAGCTGCTGATCCTGGATGAAGCGACGGCGGGGCTGGATCCGGTTGTACGTGATGAGATGCTGGATTTGTTTTTAGAATTTATCCAGGATGAAGAACATTCCATTTTGCTGTCTTCCCACATTACATCGGATATTCAGAAGGTGGCGGATTATGTGGTGCTGATTCATCAGGGAAGGATTATTTTTGAGGAGCCAAAAGACGACCTGATCTACAAATATGGGATTTTAAAATGTACCAGAAACACGTTTGCCTCCATTGACCCGCAGGATTATCTGATCCATAGAACGGGCAGGGCCAGCGAAGAATGCCTGGTCAGGAACAGGGAAGCGGCAATGCGTAAGTATAAAGATGCAGTTGTGGATCCCGCATCGTTGGAAGATATTCTGCTGTTTTATGTTAAAGGAGGAACATTATGCGGGGACTGATCTATAAAGATTTTTCGTTATTTTATAAGAGCTTTGATAAAAAAATGATCGCAATAGCATTTGTATTTTCCGCACTGCTTCTCTGCAGCGGCAGATATGGAGGGCTGATCGCTTCAATTATGGCGGCAATGACCGTCGGTGCGCAGAACATTATGAGTTTTGCATCCGATGATAAGGCAAACTGGAAAAAATACCAGATGGCAATGCCGTTAAGCAGCTTTTCGGTAGTTGCAGGCAAATATATTTCTGTAATCTGCACGCTGGGCATCAGTCTGGCGGCGAGTGTTGCGATGAATCTGATATCCAGCCTTTGTTTTGGCAAAACGGATGCTTCTGTCTGGGGGCTTGCAGTATTTGCATCGATTATAATTCCGCTGCTTTGGACCGGAATCTGCCTGCCGCTGACTTATTGGTTTGGCATGCAGTCTGCGCAGACAATGGGGATCTTTGTTGTGATTCCGGTCTTTTATCTGGTTAAGTATTTTGAAGACGGGACTGGATTCCTGGCGATGGCTGAATCGTTGTCAGCGTATTTTGCGGCTGTGGGGGCGATTACGGTTGTTGTGTTCGGGATATCGATGGCGGTGAGTATGGCGGGGTATGCGCGAAGGAAATAGGTTGGGGCTGCTGGATAGAAAAAGAGAGGCTTTTTGAGATTGTGTTGTGTTTTTTGGCTTCCCGATAGATCTTGATTGGCCTGGGGGATGTGGGTGAGCGGACGTCTCTGCGGGCTGTTGGCAGGCTTTACAACACCTGAGAGTCCAGTTATTGGCAGGTCTTATGACACCTGAGAGTCCGGTTATTGGCAGACTTTTCAACACCTGAGAGTCCGGTTATTGGCAGGCTTTCAACACCTGAGAGTCCAATTATTGGTAGGTCTTATGACACCTGAGAGTCCGGTTATTGGCAGGTTTTATGACACCTGAGAGTCCAGGTATTGGCAGGTCTTATGACACCTGAGAGTCCGGTTATTGGCAGACTTTTCAACACCTGAATTTGTATTTCGCGTAAAGCTTATCAAAACCAGCCGGATAAGCGGGAAAGTGCCTTGTTTTCACAAGCTTTCCATGAAACGCAAATTCAGGCCTTGTAAAGCCAGCCAATAACCAGACTCTGCGGGCTGCGGCCAGGGGACGCGCCGGGAGACACACCT
>CANOET010000368.1 GCA_947564835.1 uncultured Eubacterium sp.
CCTGATTTATAGAGCAGAATACCAAGGGCTTCTAAACATTCTTCCAACGTCGCCGCAAACCAGGCCATTTCCCCCTCACCCGGCTGGTTTTCACAAGCTTTTCAAAATACAAATTCAGGTGTTGTAAAGCCTGGCCACAGCCCGCAGAGTCGTCCGGTTAGCCATATCCCCTGGCTAACGAAGACTTTTCGGGTGGCCAAAAAGCGCAGCACAAGTTGATTTTGCCGCCCAAAATCAGATTTTTGCCATCTTGCCCGCAATATACTTCTGATAATACAAAAAGCTGTCTTTTTTCACCCTCTCCTGTGTCTGATAATCAACCGATACCAGCCCAAACCGCATCGCATACCCCGAAGGCCACTCAAAATTATCCATCAGCGACCACACAAAGTACCCATAAATGCCCAGACCATGCGCATTCATTTTTTCCACCGCCTGCAAATACTGCTCCAAATAACGGATCCGCTGCGGATCATGGACGGCTTCCTGTGCGGACGCGTCTTTGCTGGCAAATCCGTTTTCTGTAATATAAACCGGAATGTCTGTATATTCCTTCCGCAGCCGGACAAGCAGGTCATAAAAGGCATCGGGATCGATATCCCAGCCGATGGCATTTTTCTCTTTTCCGGTTACGGCAGCTGTATATAGGTTCGGCGCTGCGGAAAGATAAGATACGGTTGTGCTGGAATAATGGTTGATTCCAAGAAAATCCATTGGTTCCCCGATGCATTCCAGGTCTCCCTTTTGGATAAAATCAAAGTCTGCAGCGCAGCGTGCCGCGAACAGCGCCAGCATGTCTGCCGGATATTGTTTCTGAAACAGGGCGTCTAAAAACCAGCGGTTTGTATAACCGTCCGCCATTTTTTGCGCCAGCTGGTCTTTGACGGTGTCTGTCTGCGGATACATCACGCCCAGATTTAGTGTAATGCCAATCGGATGTGTTCCGTATTTTTCATGATAAAGCTGTACCGCCCGGCCGTGTGACAGTAAAATATGATGGGTGGAACGGATTGCCTTTTGCAAAGACCGGATTCCCGGTGCATGCTCTCCCATATGGTTTCCTAAAAATCCGGAACAATACGGTTCATTGTGCGTGATCCACATATTTACATCCGCGTCCAGTTCCCGGAATAATGTATCCGCGTATTCCAGATACAGGTCCACGGTTTCGCGTGCATCCCATCCTCCCAATTCCTGAACCCATTGCGGCAGGTCCCAATGATAGATGGTAACACATGGCAGGATGCCGTTTGCTTTCAGCTCATAGATCAGGTTTTTATAAAACCGCATGCCTTTTTCATTGTATACGCCCCTCTGCGGATAAATCCTGGACCAGGAAATAGAAAAACGGTAGCTGTTCACCCCCAGCTCTTTCATCAGCGCTACATCCTCCCGGTATCTATGGTAATGGTCGCAGGCAGTCTCGCCGGTATCCCCGTTTAATATATTTCCCGGAATCCGGCAGTGCAGGTCCCAGATACAAGGCGTCCGCCCATCCTCTGCCGCTGCACCTTCAATCTGATAACTGGATGTGGAAACACCCCATAAAAATTCTTTGAAATTCCCTTGTTCTTTCACTGCGAATCCTCCCGTTCTTTGGTGTTTGCTTTGCTTTTCTCCTATTGGAAAATTATCATATTTAAAAAAGCAATGCAACCCTGCACCCGGAATCTGACAAAATCAAAACCGATCCGGTCAAAATCGCGCACATTTTTCACTCCCTCTTTTCTGAAAATCATTTGCCAGGTTCGTTATGCAAAGCAGTGTTACCGTCAAAAATGCCCCCGGTATCACGATCATCCACCAGGACCCTGCGAAAAGCGCCTGCTCCGACAGTGACAGCATACTTCCCCAGGAAACCACCTCCACCGGCAGCCCCAGCCCCATAAAGCTAAGCGCCGCCTCGGCAGCAATCGCGCTGCGGATATTCATAACCATCAGAAACATCACTGAAGGCAAAAAATTAGGCATCAGATGTTTCCATAAAATATGAAAAAATCCGCCGCCCATACATTTTGCAGCAAGCACAAATTCACTGGCACGGATCCGGCGCACTTCGGTGCGGATCATCTTTGCCATACTCATCCAGCTTGTGGCCCCGATTACAACAGCTATCTTAAACACATCCGCCTGCCCCAGCGCTGCCTGCAGTAAAATCACAGCCAAAATGCCCGGCACGCTTAACAGAATCTCCGTAAGCCTCATCAGCAGCGCATCCGCCCATTCCGGTGCGCAGCCGCTGCACGCCCCGAACACAACTGCGATCCCCGCCGAAATCAACGCCGCCATCCCGCCGATCAGCAAAGAAATCCTGCCCCCATACCAAATCATAGAAAAAATATCCCTGCCCATCGGATCTGTTCCAAACAAAAACTCTCTGCAGGGCGGTACACTGAAATGATACAAATCCATATATACCGGATCCTTCGTCATAACCAGCCTGCACCCCATACATCCGGCGATCAGCAGCGCCAGGATGACAGCAGAACCTACCGGCTTTCCCCGATACCATTTCTCCTTTCTGACCGGCTGCGGCAAAATCTCCCGTATGCCGACAATCTGAAACGCATCGCTGGTGCATACATCCGTCTCTTTTTCTTCACACATCATTTGCGCCTCCTTTTCCTTCTGTATCAAATAGTGATCTCCTCTTTCTCTCAAATCTAACCTGGATGAAGCAGAATAGAAACAATTTTGACATTGTGCTGCGTTTTTTAGTGGCTATGCGGACGCCGGATGAGGGGGAAAGGGCCTGGCTTCC
>CANOET010000369.1 GCA_947564835.1 uncultured Eubacterium sp.
TGGAATAGGAGCCGGAAGCCAGGCCCTTTCCCCCTCATCCGGCGTCCGCATAGCCGCTAAAAAAGCGCAACACAATGTCAAAAGTGTTTCTTTTCTACCCCATCCAGGACAGGAAATAAGATCGTAATTTCCGTCCCCGCGCCAGGAGTGCTTTCCAGGTGGATGTCTGCTTTGTGGATTTTTGCCGCATGTTTGACAATGGAAAGCCCCAGCCCGGTTCCGCCGAGATCCTTTGAGTGGCTTTTGTCTACACGGTAAAAGCGTTCGAAAACAGGCTCCTGATGTTCCGGCGGGATTCCGATGCCGGTATCGCGGACCATTAATGAGACCCGGCCGGGCTGATTTTTTACCTCAATAAAAACATCCCCGTGTTTCCGGTTATATTTGATGGCATTGTCACAAAGATTGTATACGATTCCAAATAGAAGCTGCGGGATACCGGACAAAATGGCTGTTTCTCCGGATAGTGCCAGTGTTACTTCAGCTTCGGCAGCTTCCTGTGTCAGGCTGGCGACGGCGGAGCTGGCGACGGCGAACAGGTCGGCTGTTTCAAAACGCAGGTCGGCGGCGCCTTCGTCAAGGTGGGAAAGGCTGATAATATCTTCCACCAGTTTGGCCATCCGCTGTGCTTCGGTATAGATTTTCTCTGCAAATGGACACAGGTCCGCCGGCTGGACAAGGCCGTTTTTCAAAAGCTCTGCATAGCCGGATATCACATGCAGCGGGGTTTTCAGCTCATGGGAGACGTTTGCGGTAAATTCACGGCGCATTTGTTCTGCCTTTTGTTTTTGCGTTACATCGAATAAAAGCAGTGCGGCGCCGGAAATATGCCCGTCTGCAATTACTGGACTGGCTGTAATCTGGTAATGGCCGTTTTTTAATTCGGCAATCTGTTCGGATGGATTCCCATGCAGGGCGTTATCGGCTACGGAAAGCAGGGATGGGATTTTATTTATTTCTGTAAGGGATCGTCCTTTGATACGGACGGATGGATCGGATGTTTCCAGCAGGGCGCGTGCAGCCGGATTGATGCTGAGTATTTCACCGTCTGCGGACAGCAGGATAATTCCTTCTTTCAGATGCGAAATCACAGCCTGGAGCTCCTCCTGCTTTTGTAGCAGCTCTGCCTCTTTTAGTTTTAATTGATTTTGCTGGCTGGCGAGGCGCAAAAGAAGCGGGGCAAGCTCTTCATAGTGCGGCGCTTGCAGGGGGCTGTCCAGGTCCAGCTGATTCAGCGGCCTTACGATATGGCTGGACAGCCGTGCGGCAAGTATGACGGAGAGTGCAATTGTAATGGCAAATACAAGCAGGATCGGCTGCGACATGCCAAGCAGCAGGATTAAGATCGTGCCATGTGTGGTGCAAAGACGCACGATCGATCCGTCCGGCAGCCGTTTTGCAGCGTAAAAGGAGCGTTCCATCATAGTAGAGGAATACCGGTCGCTTTCCCCGCGGCCATTGGCAAGTGCCTGGCGGATTTCTTCCCGTTCCAGATGGTTTTCCATCGCGGCGGTGTCCGATGCAGTGTCATAAAGAATCGTTCCGTCCGGCGCTATCCACGTAATCCTGTAACGCTGCAGGTCCAGGCCGGAAAAATAACGGATCCCCTCGTTGGCCGCACCCTGCGCTGCCAGGTCTGTCTGCAGGCGCAGCTGGCTAAGCTGGAGATCGGAAAAATATTCATACAGCACGCCCATAATCAGCGTAACCGAAGAAAAAAAGACAAGCAGCGCGACCAGGCAGATAGAGCGGAAGATTTTTTTCGTCATGGCTTGTCCTCCATTTTATATCCCACCCCGCGCACGGTTTTGATCATGTCGCCGCATGCCCCCAGCTTGGTGCGCAGGTTTTTGACATGGACATCGACCGTTCGCGTGCCGCCGAAGTAATCGGCGTTCCAGATCTGGTCGAAAAGCATATCTCTGGTATAAACAATGCCCGGATGCTCCATAAACAGCCGAAGAAGTTCAAATTCCTTTAAGGTAAGCGAAAGAGGGATTTTATTTGTATCTGCATCGGTAGCGGATGCACCGGCATGGAAAGGGTGATCCGGGGAAGCCAGGGATACCGTATGTTCATGGGGATTCAGTTCAATTTTTCCCATGCGGAGGATAGAGGCCGTATCTTTTGGGGCTGTGCGCCGCAGCACGGCTTTGACACGGGAAAGCATCTCCATCATGCCGAAAGGCTTGGCCAGGTAATCGTCAGCCCCAAGATCCAGGCCGAGGACCTTGTCATATTCAGTTCCTTTTGCAGATGCGATGATTACAGGGATATCTGCTGTTGTATCATTCGTTTTTAACTTTTTCAGAATCGAAATACCATCCTCGCCAGGCAGCATCAGATCCAGCAGGATCAGCTGTGGGACGGCTGTCTGCAGGGCGGAAAACAGGCTGCTGGCGTCGGTGAAGCCTTCTGCTTGAAAACCTGCGCTGTTTAGTGTATAGATCATAAGTTCGCGGATGGAGTGGTCGTCTTCTATGCAGAAAATCATGGGGAATCCTTTCTTGTTTGTTTATTTATTATGCAGGATTTATGGTACTATAGAATGGGGAGTTTGTCAAAAGTCTTTCCGAATGATCTTGATTGGCCAGGGGATGTGGCTGACCGGACGACACTGCGTGCTGTGGGCAGGGGATGTGGTTAACCGGACGACACTGCGTGCTGTGGCCAGGGGACGCGCCGGGAGACACACCTTGGGCGCGGGCGTTTGACAGTTAAATTGAGAAAAAATCTCTACAATCCGCACCAGGTCTGT
>CANOET010000370.1 GCA_947564835.1 uncultured Eubacterium sp.
TTCACCTCCGCTAAAAGCGCCCCTTTAACGTCCTTCCAAGGTGTGTCTCCCGGTGGCCCCCTGGCCACAGCCCGCAGAGTCTGATTATGGCAGGCTTTACCATGCCGCCTGCGGTAGCACAAATGATGATGAAAGTTTGGATGCGTCAGGATAGGTTTTATGTTGTTCTGCTCCAGAATATTGAATACAGGGATCCAGTATTTCCCGGTTGATTTCATACAGACATCCTGCACACCATGCTCTTTCAGCAAGATGGCCATGTTGCGGATGTCACTGTTCCTTGTTGTGAACTTCCTGACATAAAAAACCGCCTTGAGCGTCCCGGTGTCGGTCTTGCAGACGGCCGTCATGAGGATTTCTTTATGCACGTCAATCCCTGCGCAGACAGGACGCTTGATGTCCCCATCCGCCGAATAGACGACCCTGGTGCCGTCTTCCATCGTCAGGGAACGCAGTTCCTCACAGGAGTAGGAACTTCCGGATTTGATAGGTGTTCTTTGGTTATTATTGTTCTTGTCTGCCATAATTTGTCTCCTTTCTGAAATGGTCTGGCGTCCGCACAACCAATAAAAAACGAAACACAATATTCAAAAATTACCCTTTTAGATTGATTGTTGTCAAAAATTGTAGTATGATATGGCAAACAGGAACGATTTAAGCAATCAAGTTTTACAGGGGGATCAGCAATGGAAGAACATTCGAAAAAAAAAGCCCACCAGATTTCATTAAAGGCATTTCTGCATACGTTTTTAAGGGCAGGGAAAAATAACCAGAGATATTGCTTTATACTCGGTTCCGGGGCATCCAGGGAAGCAGGAATCCATACTGGCGTGCAAATGGCAGAAATATGGGCAAGAGAACTCAAAGAGAAATATGAAGAGAACGAGTTAAAAGAGTTAATGCGCGAATTGGGCATTGAAAGCATAGAGCCAAACAGTAAAAATTACTTTGGTATCTACGAGTTATTATACTACGATAATTATCAGGAGGGGTATGCTTTTTTTGAAAAGGAACTGGAAAAAGGGACGCCGAGCCTGGGGCATTATGCGCTTGCGAAAATCCTTGCCGGAGGCAGGCATAACCTGGTCATCACGACAAATTTTGACAGCCTGGTGGAAGATGCACTGTTTATTTATACGAGGAAACATCCGCTTGTAATTGGGCACGAATCTCTGACGGAATTTATGAATTTAAATATCGACCGTCCGATTGTGGCAAAAATACATAGAAGCGTATACTTTCACCCGTTTAACCGAAAGGCAGAAACAAACGGCCTTGCAGAGGGATGGAAGGAAATATTAAAAAATCTGCTGATGGTCTATACGCCGATCGTCATCGGCTATGCAGGCGGCGATCAGAGCCTGATGCAGTTTTTAAATGATGAAAGCGTGAATCTGAACGGCTTGTATTGGTGCTATTGGAGCAAAGAAGAACCTTCGGAGGAAATTAGAGATTTGGTAGCAAAAAAGAACGGCTGTCTGGTACCGATCGAAGGCTTCGACCAGATGATGTTTATGATTTCCAGGAAGCTGGGATTTGATAATCCGGAAAAAGAAATGAGACGGGTTACAGAAGAGCGGATTGAGAAATATAATAAACAGTATGACCAATTTGAGAGCAGGATTCGGGAAGAAGCGGATAAAGAGAGTGAAGTAAAGGATACGATTCATGATACGATCAGAGAGATAGATTCGCATAATGAAAAACAGCTGCGTGAAGCGGAAGACAGGATTGCTAGAGAGGAATCGGCTGAAAATTATTTTTATAGGGGCAATGTATTTTTTAGGTTAAAGATGTATGACAAAGCGATAGCAGACTATACGCAAGCTATAGAGAAAAATCCAGAATGTGCAGAAGCCTATAATAACCGAGGAATTGCATATCGCAAAACAGGCGAATATGACAAAGCGATAGCGGATTATACACAAACTTTGGAGAAAAATCCAGAATATATAGAAGCCTATATTAACCGAGGAATTGTATATCGCAAAACAGGCGAATATGACAAAGCGATAGCGGATTATACACAAGCTTTGGAGAAAAATCCAGAATATGCAGAAGCCTATAATAATCGGGGATATGCGTATGATATAACAGGCGAATATGACAAAGCGATAGCGGATTATACACAAGCTTTGGAGAAAAATCCAGAAGATGCAGATGCATATTATAACCGGGGAATTGCACATCGCAAAATAGGCGAATATGATAAAGCGATAGCGGATTATACACAAGCCTTGGAGAAAAATCCAGAATATGCAGAAGCCTATAATAATCGGGGATATGCGTATGATATAACAGGCGAATATGACAAAGCGATAGCGGATTATACACAAGCTATAGAGAAAAATCCAGAATATGCAGAAGCCTATAATAATCGAGGATATGCGTATGCCGAAAAAAAAGAATATGAAAACGCAATCTCTGATTATAAAATATCGATTAAAATGAAAGCAGATTTTGAGATACCTTATCATAATTTAGGTGAACTATATTTTGAATTGAAGGACTATGAAAACGCTTTAAAGTATTTATCCAGTGCAATAAAAATAAATCCAGAACGTAAAGAGCCTTATCAAATACGATCAAAAGTCTACACAAAATTAGGAGAAACAGAAAAAGCCCTTGAGGATGAAAAACGCGCAGAATAAATCATTCCAGTAAAGCCAGAGAAAACCAGCCAGGTGAGGGGGAAATGGCCTGGCTTCCAGCGACGTTGGAAGAATGTTTAGAAGCCCTTGGCATTCTGCTC
>CANOET010000371.1 GCA_947564835.1 uncultured Eubacterium sp.
GCGGAGCCCAGCGGCGCCTTTAGCTTCTGGCGTTTAGCCAGGGCGAACTAGGCGCCGCGACCGGACGGTGCCACTGTGTAAATGCAGAATACTTAGGGATTCTTAACATTCTGGAATAGGAGCCGAAATCCAAGCCCCCGCCCCCTCCTCCGGCGTCCGGGCATCCAACCCCCCGCACACACAACATCAATGATGCAATCAAGATTTTTCCCCTTGAAACTTTATTTCGGAAAAATCACTACAAAAATATTCATCTGCATATCCGTCTTATAATAAACAGTCTCCAGCCCTTCGCAATACTCACTGATATGGTACTCAGTCAGGAAATACTCCTTCGCCTGCGTACACAGCTCCCGGCTGCTGAATTTTACAGAAATATTATTTTTGCCTTTTTGATACGCGCGTTTAAAAATACCGCCAAGCTTTGCAATGGCAGCTTCGTCCATAGATGTAAAATATTTTTTTTCATGTACAAAATAGTTGTTTTTTAAAGCCGTACATTCGGGCAGCCCGAACCTGACCTGCGGAATGTGGTCCTGCAGCATTTCTTCTGTTGTTATGTTCAGGTAATCATATTCTACGTATTTTACGTCGTTTTCCTCATCGTCATGATATTTGGAATTGCCCCAGGTCACATCCACATAATACCATTCCCCGTCCAGCTGCACCAGGTTCCAGGCATGCGGCCCGCCTTTTGCCATTCCGGTGACAATGACGCATGGGATATCCAGCTGGTCTAAAAGATACTGCAGCGCACTGGCGTATCCCTGGCATACGGTTTGTTTTCCGATAAAGACGCTGATGATATTTTGGTTATTTTCTGCATCCAGGTTATAATCCACCTGTTTAATCAGTTTGCGGTAAATGGTACGCACTTTTTTATAATCGCTTACGCCTGCGTGCAGCCCTTTTAAATATTTGGCTGCCTCGCGGTCTATGTTTTTCTGCATTTCCTCCCGTTCTTCGGCTGTCATAATATAGTTCGGTGCAAATGACATTACTTCGGTCTGGCCGTTCCGCTGATATTGGGTATAACGGAAGCTTTCTACCCAGAACAGCCCGCCGTGGTCTGCTTTCAGACAGTTAAAAATATCTTCGAGATGCCGTCCGTCAGAGGTTGACAGCGTTACTTCTTCTTCATGGTTCATCACGGCGTCCAGCATCTGGTCATAGATCTTTTTTTCTTCTGCAGATAATGTTTCATATGCGTATCTGCCTGCGGAAATACTTTTCACGTCCTTGGGAAGCTCTAAGGCGTTCATCTGCTCCCTCAATTCCATATTCTGGCGGACGGTGCTTACGACTTCTTCAACCGGACGTATAATGCCCGCAAATCCATCCGGCAGCGAACAGCCGGAAAGCGTGCCGCTAAGCGCTGCGAGCAGCAGGCTGACAGCCAGCCATCTTTGTTTCCTGTTGATCTGGTATCGTCTCATGTATGATTCCTCTCCCAATTCTGAACACAATTGTTATTCTTTCGCAACCGTTCAGACAAGCTGACCTGTTACATTTATTTCTATGATAGCGTGAATTTGTGTGATTTTCAATCGTTTTTTCCAGTTTACAAAAATTTCATAGATCAGGGGGAAAAGCAGACGGATCCCGGCAGGAAAATGTATTTCTGATGTAAAATGCTTAAAACGTATTTACAAAATCTGTTTTTGATGGTATCATCATGTGGTAATCAATACTATGTAAAAATGAGATGAATAATAGATAAAGAGATAGATCAAAAATGAGGAGGAAGTTATGGATTTCAAAATTATTGTGGACAGCTGTGGGGAATTGCCGGAGAAGTTAAAAAAGGACGCCCGTTTCGAGTCGGTGCCGTTGGAACTGGATGTGGATGATTACCATGTGGTAGATGATGAAAGCTTTTGCCAGGCAGAGTTTTTACAAAAGGTAAAAGAAAGCCCGAACAGCCCGAAATCAGCCTGTCCGTCGCCGCAGAGATATTATGACGCGTTTGACTGCGGGGCAGCGCATGTCTATGCAGTAACATTATCCGCGCAGCTGAGCGGATCATACAACAGTGCGCAGACAGCCAGGCAGATGTTTTTGGGCGATCACCCGGATAAAAAAGTCTATGTCTTTAATTCATGTTCTGCGTCGGTCGGCGAAACACTGATTGCCTTAAAAGTGCAGGAACTGGAAGAAGCGGGATGCAGCTTTGAACAGACCGTGGAGCAGACCGAACAATATATCAAGAGCCAGCAGACGTTTTTCGTGCTGGAAACGCTGGAGACGCTGCGCAAAAACGGACGTCTCAGCAACCTGAAGGCATTTGTGGCTAACGTCCTTAAGATCAAGCCGGTTATGGGATCTACGCCGGAAGGAGAGATTTGCCAGCTGGCACAGGCACAGGGGATGAATAAGGCGCTTGAGCGGATGGTGCAGGAAGTGCTGGAACGGACTATGGGCCGGGAAGAGCGGATTCTTGCAATTGCGCACTGCAACTGCCCAAGGCGTGCGCAGCGGGTAAAGGAAAAGATTGAAAAGCTGATGACATTTAAGAGAATCATGATTTTGGATACGGCGGGGGTTAGCAGTATGTATGCGAATGATGGGGGGATTATTATAGCGGTATAGTTATTTTGTGAGGGGGATGGAGCTTTAGATATTGTGTTGCGTTTTTTTATTGGCTATGCGGACGCCGGGTGAGGGGGAAATGGCCTGGCTTCCGGCTCCTATTCCGAAATGTTAAGAATCCCTAGGTATTCTGCATTTACACAGTGGCACCGTCCGGGCGCG
>CANOET010000372.1 GCA_947564835.1 uncultured Eubacterium sp.
TAGTCGCAGTTAGCGATTAGTTCACCGCAGCGTTGCCCCAGTCCGCCCAAGGTGTGTCTCCCAGCGCGTCCCCTGGCCCCAGCCCGCAGAGTCGTCCGGTGAGCCATATCCCGCAGAGCCGTCCGGTGAGCCACATCTCCCAAATTTTAACACAATCTTAACACATTTTTTACTTGCAGTTTTCCCTCCAATAGATTATTGTAAAAGAATACAATCCCCCCTGCACAGGAGAATACAGGAGAACGATACAATGAAACCACTGCTCACCTTCCTGAAAGGACACCCCGCATTACTGACTACCCTTATGATTTCCGCCGCAACGCTATGTTCTTTTCTTTTTTTCTTTTGCGTACCGTCCGGCTCTGCCAACATTGCACTGTTTTATGTATTTGCGCTTGTCATCATTGCCCGCTATACCAAAGGCTACCGTTACGGCGTCGCCGCCGCTTTGTTTTGTGTTGTGTTTATCAATTATTTTTTTACGTATCCGCATTTCAAGCTGAATTTCACGCTTTCCGGATACCCGGTCACATTTCTCGTCATGCTGGCGATTACCCTGATTATCAGCACCCTGACTTCCCATATGAAGCGGCAGGCGGAGGCGCTTGCTGAGGCGGAGAAGGAAAAAATGCGCGCGAATCTGCTGCGTGCGGTTTCTCATGACTTGCGCACGCCTTTGACAAGTATCATTGGGTCTGTAGCCGCTCTGCGTGAATATACTTCGATCCAGGAAGACTGTGAACTGTATGAAACAGCCAGCCACATTTATGATGACGCTAACTGGCTGCTGAATATGGTAGAAAACCTGCTGTCCGTTACCCGCATCCAGGGCGCGGATGCCCGTGTGAAAAAGTCGATGGAGGTCGTGGAAGAGGTTGTGTCGGAAGCGGTTACCCGCCTGCGGAAGCGTCTGCCCGAAGCAAAAATCGAGGTGCAGCTGCCGGATGATTTTATTATGATCCCTATGGATGCCATTTTAATCGAACAGGTGCTGATTAATTTGCTGGAGAATGCGGTTGTACATGCGAAAAGTACGCAGCCGGTCTGCCTGAAAGTTTCTGTCAGCCAGGGTATGGTCTTATTTGAGGTGATTGACCAGGGAGTCGGCATACCGCGTGAACTGCTGGATACGCTTTTTGACGGGGCGGCTGCAGAAGGCGTGAGAACTGCTGCCCAACGGAATATGACAGACCACAAAAGGCCGCCTGCAGCCGGCAATGCAGCTTCTGCTGACAGCCATAAAGGAATGGGGATCGGGCTTAGTATCTGCAAGACAATCGTGCTTGCGCATAATGGTACCATTACGGCAAAAAACTATGCACAGGGCGCCGTTTTTGCTTTTACGCTGCCGCTGGAGCATCCCGAAAGAAAGGATATCTGTTATGGCTAACCAGTTTACCGTTTTATTGATCGAAGACGAGAAAAATATCAGTAATTTTATATGCAAGGTCCTGACCCGTCAGGGCTATCATGTACTCAGCAGCTTTTGCGGCAGGGACGGGCTGTCTGCGGCTTCTTCCCGCTGTCCGGATGTGATCCTGCTGGACCTGGGGCTGCCGGATATGGACGGTATGGATATGATCCGTCAGATCCGTACCTGGTCAAACTGCCCGATTATCGTCATCTCCGCACGCACGCTGGAGCATGAAAAAGTGGCTGCTTTGGACAGCGGCGCGGACGACTATATTACAAAGCCTTTCGGCACCTCCGAGCTGCTGGCCCGTATCCGGACATCGCTGCGCCACAGCAACCGGCTGAACCCGGACGGCGCCTTATATCATAAGCCGTATCAGGCACTGAACCTTTGCATAGATTTTGAAAAACATCTGGTCTTATTATCCGGACGACAGCTGCATCTGACCCCGATCGAATACCAGATCGTTACGTATCTGGCACAAAATTCCGGAAAAGTGCTGACTTACAGTGCGATTATGCAGCATGTCTGGGGGCCGTATGTAGACAGCGACAACAAAATCCTGCGCGTCAATATGGCTAATATCCGCAGGAAACTGGAAAAAAATCCGGGGGAACCGGAATATATTTATACAGAAATCGGCGTCGGCTACCGGATGGCAGAGGATGGAACCAGCCATTGACCGGAAGAAGCACTTTGTGCAGGTTCCCCGGAATTACAGGCTGAAACCGCCCTGCTCTTTTGACTGCACATGCAGCTGGATCGAACAGTCCGCCAAATGCTCATAATTCACATCCAGCGCATATTCAATCTGTGCATGCAGCTCTTCCTCGGATTCCTGGATTGAAATACTGCGGGCATCAATTCCCATCATCAGGCTGCCAAACGGTGTGCTGTAGCAGGTCATGTTCTTTTTGTCTTTTTCAAACACCATATGCACATTGGAGCTGCCCCGCTTTGTAATCTCCAGCGAATCCTGCTGCAGCTTCAGTACATTTTTGGTCACGGTGTCAAAGCCCTCCATAAATTCATCATACAAAATATAATGCTTGCCGTTCTTAAAATAATATTCGCCCGGAGCTATGATCTCAACCGGTTCCGGTTCGCTTAGGTCGTTGTTGTCAGCGGTGAACTGCATGCCGCTGATCTTTAAAAATATGTCTTTTTTCATGATTTGCTCCTTTTTCCAGCTGATAAAGCTGTTTTCCCTGTTGAAACCTAACCTGGATGAACCAGAATAGAAACACTTTTGACATTGTGTTGCGTTTTTTTAGTGGCTATGCGGACGCCGGATG
>CANOET010000373.1 GCA_947564835.1 uncultured Eubacterium sp.
CCGGCGCGTCCCCTGGCCACCGCCCGCAGAGTCGTCCGGTTAGCCACATCCCCCGTAAAAATCCCCTCTCCCCCAAATGAGTATTCTCCCGCTCCCCGCAGGCAATTATTTCTAAAATTATGATAGAAAGAAGGAGTTTTTTATGGAACACACACAAATTCAACGGCCAATTTTATTTTTGGAACCGCAGTTAAAAGAAAATATCTGGGGCGGCAGCCGTCTCGGCACGGATTACGGCTATCCGATTCCAAGCAGCCGCACAGGCGAATGCTGGGGGATTTCTGCGCATCCGAATGGGGATACTGTTGTCAGGGAAGGGATTTTCGCAGGAAAAAAACTGTCTGAGCTTTGGCAGCAGCACCGTGACCTGTTTGGAAATCTTACCATGGACCAGTTTCCGCTGTTAGTTAAGATCATTGATGCAAAAGAGGATCTAAGCATCCAGGTACATCCGGACGATGCGTATGCTGCGGTGCATGAAAATGGTTCCCTCGGCAAGACGGAATGCTGGTATATCCTGGACTGTCCGCCGGATGCGCAGCTTGTGGCCGGGCATCATGCGCGGACAAAGGAAGAACTGGAAGAGATGGTCCGGGAAGGCCGTTTTGAGGAGCTGATCCGTAAAATTCCGATTCAGAAGGGGGATTTTATCCAGATCGATCCTGGAACGGTGCATGCGATTACAGCAGGCTGTCTGATTCTGGAGACACAGCAGAGCAGTGATGTGACCTACCGTGTCTATGATTACAACCGGCTGACCGATGGAAAGCCGAGGCAGCTGCATATCGCGCAGAGTATGGATGTGATTACGGTTCCGGCCAAAAGCGTGGATGACAGCGTAATACATTTATCGGATCTTGCGCAGAATACGTGGCATGAAATTATGGCATGTCCGTATTACCGGGTATTTAAGTTGAATCTGGACGGGAATTATCACTTTGAACAGAAGTATCCGTTTTTAAATGTTAGTGTTTTGGAAGGATGCGGTGTGATCAATGGCCATACGCTGAAAAAAGGAGATCATTTTATCCTGCCGGCAGGGTATGGGGATGTGCAGCTGCAGGGGGAAATGGAGTGGATTGCTTCGACAGCCGGATGATGTTCCGGCAGTTTTCCCATTTGGTAAGATATTCGAATCAGGTGCAGTGTTTTGTCTGAATGGCTGTGTTTATGCTGCAATCTGTGTCTATGGGTGTTTGTTTGATAGATGCGGATTGCAGCATAAACACAGCTGGTTTGACAAAATGCTGCACCTTTTTGTGTAACTGTTATGTCTCTTTAGAAATTTTTGTATCCGCATAGCATATTTTGTGTACTTATGGTAGAATAATTGCAAAAAATACAAACTGGAGGAATATTTTATGCAGTATAAGTGCAAAGTAACCGTTATTGATAAGAAATGTTTTACAGATTACCAAAACGAATATCTGAAAGACCCGCAGGCAGGCGCTTGTCCGTTTTATCAGGTTGGGGACGAATTTATCTTTGAACGTTACGGCGGTGAGGATACCTTTTGGCTGACAGGAGACGGGACGCAGTGCGGGGAAGCATGGGACTGTATCAGCCGGTATATCTATACGGCCCTGCAGGGCGGGAGCATTATGCGCGGATGGACAAAGGACGACCGCATGATGATTGCCTGCTGCAATGACGGTACCCGCCCGGTGATTTTTAAAATTCAGAGGATGGATTATAAAGTCGTCAAAATCCAGGGGATGACGGGAGAGTATTGCGCAGTGCAGCTGCAGAAGGCGCTGCGTGCCGTAAACGGTGTGGAGCGTGTGGATGTAAAGCTGGATAAGAACTGGGCTGAAGTATTTGTCGTGCCGAACACGGATGTATCGGATGAAGCGCTCAGGATTGCTGTGGAACAGTTTGAAAAGTACAGTGTGGAAGGCATTGACTAAACGCTTTACCGGATGGATTCAACCAGAGGTTCTTCCCGTTCATACGGGTACGTTTTTACCTTTGCAGCATACTTTAAAAGAAAAAGGTTTTTTTATGTCATTTGAAAATTTTATCCCCGTCACAGGTACGATTAGGAATATTACAAGGGGCAGTGACTGCTGCAGCCAGATGATCACCATACGCGCGGAAAACGGAATTGTACATTTTATGGTAGATTCCCATACATTCATTATTGACAGCAGGCAGCTGAGGACGGGAATGCGCGTGGCGGCCTTCTACGACAGCAGCCTTCCGGTACCACTGATCTTCCCGCCGCAGTACCGTGCGCAGATCATTGCGATACCTGGCAGGAATGAGCAGGTAACGCTGAAACACTTTAACCGGAATCTTTTGGCGTCCGACCGATCTTTGCAGTTAAATATTGCGGACAGTACTGTCGTACAGACGGTCAACGGCCAGGTATTTGATTGCAATCCCGGCAATCAGAACCTGCTTGTGTATTATTCGGCAACTACAAGAAGTATTCCGCCGCAGACGACGCCGGGGCGGATTATTGTATTTTGCTGAATTTTGAGATGGTGCTGCGTTTTGGGGTTTACTGAAAAATGCTGGCTAGCCGGGGAGACGGGCAACCGGACGACATTGGGGCTGTGGCTAACCGGACGATACTGTGGCTGTGGCTAACCGGACGACACTGCGGCTGTGGCCAGGGGCTGTGGCTAGCCGGACGACACTGCGGCTGCGGCCAGGGGACGCGCCGGGAGACACACCTTGGGCGGACTGGGGCAACGC
>CANOET010000374.1 GCA_947564835.1 uncultured Eubacterium sp.
AGTCGCAGTTAGCGATTCGTTCACCGCAGCGTTGCCCCAGTCCGCCCAAGGTGTTTCTCCCGGCGGATCCCCTGACCGCAGCCCGCAGAGTCGTCCGGTTCCCCACCCTCCCCTGGCCGCAGCCCGCAGAGTCGTCCGGTTAGTTGCATCCCCTGGTCGCAATCGCATTCCCGCTTACCGGAAAACAAACTTTGACCGCAAACAAATCCGCATCCGTCTCCAACGCAAACGTCCCGCCGCACGCCTCCGTAAAGCTTTTGGCAATCGACAGCCCAAGCCCGGAACCGCCGTCCGTGCGGCTTTCATCCCCGCGCACAAACCGTTCCGTAACATCTGTCCCTGCGCGCAGCTCCTGTCTGGATATATTTTTTATGCTTGCAGCCGCATACCCGTCCTCTTGTTTTAATTCTACAAATATACGCGAACCTTCCAGGGAATACTGTAGCGCGTTTTGGATTAGGTTCTGGAACACCCGGTATAGTCTCGTACCATCTGCCTGAATCATCACTGCCTCCTGCGGGATTTCTGCCTTAAGCACAGCCGCAGCGCCCTGAATTTTCTCCTGCATATCTGCCAGTGTCTGGCGCAGCAGCTTCGCAAAGTCCAGCTCCTTTACCTCCACCGGGAGCTGCCCGCAAGCTGCCTTGCTGATCGCAAAGACGTCTTGTACCATGCTGTTCAGCCGCCCTGCCTTCTGATCCAGAATCCGGATATAATCCTGCACATGCTCCGGCAGCCCGGTTTCTTGTTTTAAAAATGCCAGATAACTGATAATCGACGTCAGCGGAGTTTTCAAATCATGGGATACATTTGTCACCAGCTCCACCTTCATGCGTTCGCTTTTTAACTGCTCTCCAACCGCTGCCTCCATTCCCCTGCGGATCTTAGAAAGGCTTTCTGACAACGGCTTTAAGCCAGAATCCTCGGACAAAGTTTCTTTTTCCGTATAATCCCCGTCTTGTACGGCGCGGATCTGATCCGCCAAAAGATCCAGCTCCTGTGCCCGGCGTTTTGTATCCGCCAGGCAGCGCGAAAGGACTGCCAACAGTGCCACAAGCACCAGAATCTGCGCGCATACCGCTTCTGTGCGGTTAAAAAATCCTGTGAACAAAATACCCGTAACCGCCATCTGTGCCAGAACTGCCAGGATACCGGCAAACGCAGGCAGCAGCACGCGCCGCATCTGCTGCACCGCAAACGGCTGTTTTAACGTATCTGTCCTGGCCCTTTGTATCAGGCGCCGAAACAGTCCGTCCAGCGCACGCCGGCGGTTTTTGCTTACATCGTTCGCAAATAAATAAACAGCCCAGAAACATACAAGTATCAATACCGGATGACTGCAAATATTTGACAAAAACTCTTTCCAACGGACAGATGCTTCCACCCATTGCAGATAAAAATCATCCGTATCTGAAGATGGACCCGCAAATGCTTCCCCTAACTCCTCCATTTCTGTAACTTCGTCCGTTCCATACTGCTCCTGTGACAGCGTAAAATCATCTGACCCCGCCGGACTGTCTATTCCGTATTCCGGATATTCATTTGCCCCCGCCGAACTGTCTATTCCGTATTCTTCGTATTCTGCCGCCTGCAGCTGCGGAAATCCCTGTACTGATTCTGTCACTGCCTCATCCTGTACCTGACTTATCAAAATACCAGATAAGGACCTGGCAGCAAATCCAGGCAATCCGCACATCCCGGCTGCCAAAAGCAGCAGCGCAAGCTTGGCCTCAAACCAAATCCTTCCCGTCAGCTGCGCGATCCTGCGGTCAGCCGCACGTTTTTCTTTCCGCAGGTACAGATATACTGCAAACAGCGCTGCCCCTGCTGCCATCGCGGCTGCTGCCCGGCTCATGCTGTTGTGCTCTATGGCAACCTCCTGCGCAATATCATACAGGCGGTTGCCCGTTTGCATAAATCCATCTGCTCCGTATCCTGCATAAGAATAACTGACCGGGTCAGCTGCTGCAAATATCGTGATATTTACTGATTTAAGGTCCTCATCCGCCGAAAAATTCTGGTAACCCGGCACATACCACTGGCTTTGGCCCCGGTAATACCCGTCGCCATAAATGTCCTGTTTCCTGCCATCTTTGTATATAGACACGTTTTCCCCATTAAAATCCAGCCGGAAATTATACCCTTTCGGCAACGTATTGCTTCCTGCATCCCACGCAATCCCGTCCATATTTGCATACAGCTCCCTGCCGCTGTCCGCGATCCGGTAAAGCAGGTTTTTATCACGCCGGATCTCTTCATGGAATGCTTTTGCCTGCGCCGTGTTTTTCGCCTTTCTCCGCTCCCTGTCCGCCTCTGTCAGCACTCTGTAATTGCCGGACTCTGTGAATACAGCGTTCTGATACTGGTCATAGAAGGACATTTCCTCATAATAAAACCCCTCATCATCAAAATATCCGCCAATACTTCCTCCTGTTGCCATCGCGAAAAAATTCGACATCCTGGACTGGATAAAACGGCGGAACGACGCCGTATTCTGATAATCCCGTTCCACAACCTTGCTAACCGTTTTTTGAAAGCTTCCCGTCTCCAGCGACTCCCTGAGAAATACAGCCCCGCTTGCAAGCAGCAGGCTGATGCTTAAGAAAAAAATCCCAAAGCTAACAGCCGTTTTCCTTTTTTTCCATTTTGTATCCAATTCCCCACACCACCTTTAAATATTCTGGCTCTTTCGGATTCAG
>CANOET010000375.1 GCA_947564835.1 uncultured Eubacterium sp.
CTAGTTCGCCCTGGCTAAACGCCAGAAGCTAAAGGCGTCGCTGGGCTTTGCCCCTGCTTTAACGAGCAGAATACCAAGGGCTTCTAAACATTCTTCCAACGTCGCCGGAAGCCAGGCCCTTTCCCCCTCATCCGGCTGGTTTTCACTGGCTTTACATGAAACGCAAATTCAGGTGTTGCAAAGCCTGCCGATAACTGATTATGGCAGTTCACTGCCATTCTCCGGCAGGCGGTGTTCTAGCCAGGCTTGCGGCGCATAAAAGGGGAATACGGGCCATATATACGGCGCATGGATTTCATTTTTATCAAAAAGCGCCTTTGAAAAACTGGCTGCTGTATTATCCTGCTGAAAAACTGCTGGCCCGCTGGACTGATGTGCTCGTGACTGTGAACCGGGAAGATTACTGCTTTGCCAGGCGGTATCTGGGCGCGGGCAGGGTTTGCTATCTTCCTGGTGTCGGCGTGGATACGGAGTTGTTTGGGCAGCAGGCGTCCGATGCGGAAAAAAGGGAATTCCGGTTAACATACGGCCTGCCGCAGGATGCGGCAGTGCTGCTGTCTGTCGGGGAGCTTAGCGGCAGGAAAAACCATCGGCTGGCGCTGGAGGCTGTGCGAAGGCTGTCTGCCGCGGGGGAGCTTTTTGGACAAAAAGTCTGTTACCTGATCTGCGGCCAGGGGCCAAAGCAAAAAGAGCTGGTTTGCCAGGCAAAGGCGTTAGAGATCGCAGATGATGTACGGCTGGCGGGATATCAGGAAGATGTACGGACGTTTTATCAAAATGCGGATATTTTTGTGTTTCCGTCGATACAGGAAGGGCTTCCGGTGGCGTTGATGGAGGCGATGGCCTCCGGCTTGCCCTGTGTGGTATCGGATATCCGGGGAAATCGGGAATTGATCCGCAGGAAATTCCGTTTTCCGCTGGATACGGGCGCGCCGCAGGAAATGGCCGGGCGGCTGGCGCTGCTGATCCGTGACCCGCGCCTGCGCCGGGAGGAAGGGCGGCGGAATCAAAAAAAGGTGCAAAGATATGACAGGGAAGCCGTGCAGAAGAAAATGTTTGCGATTTACCAAAGCATGGAAGGGTGTAAAAATAAGAAACGCACAGGCCAGGGAAAACCGGAACAAGCGCCGGAAATTTCGGTTATTATGGGAACCTGCAATGATAACCGGGCCTATGCCGCACAGGCAATCGATTCCATTCTGGGACAGACGTTCCCGTCATTGGAATTGATTATCTGCGACGACGGATCAGAGCCATCATATTTCAGCTGGCTGCGTGATTACTGCAAAAAAGATCCGAGGATTTTTCTGCTGCGCAATCCCAAAAACCAGGGCCTGGCGGCTGCGCTGAACCGCTGTCTGCGTTATGCGTCCGGATCATATATCGCACGTATGGATGCAGACGATCTTGCAAGGGCAGACCGGTTTCAAAAGCAGGCGGCATTTTTAGACAGGCGCCGGGAATATGCGTTTGTAGGCTGCAGCGCAAGGCTGATTGCAGAGCATGGGCCATGGGGCGTGCGCAGGCTCAGACGGCGGCCCGGGCGGCGTTCTTTTTTAAGCACATCACCGTTTATCCATCCGGCAGTGATGTTCCGGCGGGAGACGCTGGAGGCATGCGGCGGGTATCAGGAGTCCAAAAAAGCGCTGCGTGCGGAGGATTACGAGCTGTTTATGCGCCTGTATGCCGCCGGGCAGCGGGGGTATAATCTGCCGCAGCTGCTGCTTGATTACCGGGAAGACCGCAGTTCTTTGAAAAGGCGCAGGTATCGTTACCGGTTTTGCGAGTGCCTGGTAAGGATGGAAGGGTTTTATAGGCTTGGTATTTTGAAAGGGAATGTGCGTTATGTGCTAAAGCCGCTGGCAGTTGGGCTGGTGCCGGGGTTTTTGATGCGGAAAATACGTGAGAAGAGGTTTCGGGATGGAAGTAGGGGGATAAGTTGATACCAGATGGAGGAATTGATGTTGTGGTGCGGGTAGTTTGTGGGCGGTGCGGACGCCGGGTGAGGGGGAAAGGGCCTGGCTTCCGGCTCCTATTCAAGAATGTTAAGAATCCCTAGGCATTCTGCGTTTACACAGTGGCACCGGCCGGGCGCGCCGCCTAGTTCGCCCTGGCTAAACGCCAGAAGCTAAAGGCGCCGCTGGGCTCCGCCCCTGATTTATTGAGCAGAATGCCAAGGGCTTCTAAACATTCCTCCAACGTCGCCAAAAGCCAGGCCCTTTCCCCCCTCACCCGGCTGGTTTTCACAGGCGTTACATGCGGATTTGCGGATATTTATGGGTGAACAGGTGGCTGGTAGTAATTAAAATCTCATATGTAGCGAACGGTTGATGGTTATTAAAACATCAAGGATGTAGCGAACGGTTGATGGTTATTAAAATATCAAGGATGTAGCGAACGGTTGATGGTTATTAAAACATCAAGGATGTAGCGAAAAGCTGACAGCTGCTAAAACCTAAGGGTGTAGCGAACGGCTGACAGTTGCTAAAATCTCAAGGAAATATTGAACGGTTGACAGCTGCTAAAACCTCAAGGGTGTACGAAAGGTTTTCGTAAAGCCAGCGAAAACCAGCCGGAGGAGGGGGCGGGGGCCTGGATTTCGGGGACGTTGGAAGAATGTTTAGAAGCCCTTAGTATTCTGCCCGATAAAGTAGGGGCGGAGCCCAGCGGCGCCTTTAGCTTCTGGCGTTTAGCCAGG
>CANOET010000376.1 GCA_947564835.1 uncultured Eubacterium sp.
CGGAAGCCAGGCCCTTTCCCCCTCATCCGGCGTCCGCATAGCCACTAAAAAACGCGACACAATGTCAAAAGTGTTTCTTTTCTGCCCCATCCAGGGTAGAACTTCTGGCCCTGCTTTTAATGAAATTAAAGCAGAACAAATGTTTGCATATCTATAGACATTATTACGATTCTGTGTTATACTGATACCCAATCACATATTTGGTATACGGGAAATACTTTTCAAAACAGTGTAGGCCATTTAGATCAGCCAGATCAGAATAAACGGTAGATGCTGCTGAGAAATGACAAAGAAAAGAGGAATGAAAAGCATGGGACAGGTCATTATTTTAGAAGAAACAACCAGGGATCCGATCACACTGATGGGCAGCCGGGCTGGTATTTGCTGGGGGTCGGACGTTACAGACCGGGATAAAAACTATAAGCGCGGGCTGGATTGCCTGATATCCGGCCACGGCAGGGTCATGGAATATGTCAATGTGGAAATGGTGCTGGATGGTTATTCTGCCCGTGTGATCCGCGAATGGTATACGCATCTTGGCGGTTCGCCGACGCGTCTGCAGGCAAGTACACGGTATGTAGATTATGACCATTTTGCCTATGTGATCCCTCCCGCAGTGAAGCGGCACGAAGAAGCGTGCCGGCGTTATCAGCAGATGATGGATCAGATCCGCGAGACGTGCAGGTATCTGGAACAATCCTGCGGGGTAAAAAGGGAAGATGCTGCGATGCTTCTTCCGCTTGGAATGGAAACAAAGATTGTGGACAAACGCAATTTGAGGAACTTGATGGATATGAGCCGCCAGCGGATGTGCAGCCGGGCTTATCATGAATATCGTTCTATGTTTGATGATATCTGCAGGGCGTTGTCTGCGTGGTCTGAAGAATGGGCGTATTTGGTGGGAAATTATTTTTTGCCGAAGTGTGAGGCGCTTGGGTATTGCCCGGAGACACGGTCCTGTGGAAGGATGCCCCGGAAGCAGAAAGACATGATCCAGGAAGGAGCGGCGTATGCACAAGCTGATCATTCATAAATTAGGGCCGGTTGATCAATGTGAATTGGAATGTGTTCCTTTTTTGACTTTGACGGGATTTCAGGCATCCGGGAAAAGTGTAGTTGCGAAAGCGATCTATTATTTCAGGACGATTAAGGAAGATTTTATGGAGCTTGCGCAAAGGCAGGTTTTTCATATGATTCCGTCTGTTGGATTTGGCGATGACGATGACTATGATCTGGGATATGGACTTACCCTGGAGGCGGGGCTGCAGAGGTTTTTGTGTGAAAAATTTTTCCGGGTATTTGGCCCGATGTATGGGATATCGCCTGAAATGCAGATGCAGTACAGTTATACAGAGAACTGCAGCATCACGGTTTCTTATGCACAGGATCATGCACAAGCAATCTTTAGGGCGGAGAAGGTCACAGTTGTTTTTAGTGATACATTAAAGAAGTTTTTGCGGGAAAAAAATAAAAGCTTTTCTGTAACGCCGACTGGTATTCCTGAGCAGGAGAAGAAGCTGCTGGAGGCAGAATTGTGTCAGATTTTTGATGACCGCTATGGTGTTGTTTACATTCCCGCAGGACGCAGTATGCTTACATTGCTTTCGCAGCAGTTCAGCTATATTTATGCAACTATGGATGACTTCCAGAAGCAGTCCCTGGATTTATGTACGAGAGATTATCTGGAACGGATTTTGCGTCTGCGGCCGGAATTTCAGGAAGGTCTTTTGGGGTTACAGGAACATGTGGTACGGGGGCAACGATTGACATCTGAGATTGTACAGCAGGCTTTGAGCATTATATCACAAATATTACGTGGCACATATCAATATAAGAGCGGGGAAGAACAGATTCAGCTGGAAAGCGGAAATTATGTGAAGATTAATTTTTCATCTTCAGGACAGCAGGAATCAGTCTGGATACTTAACTTGTTATTTTATTATCTTCTGCAGAAAAAACCGATACTATTTATTATAGAAGAACCAGAATCACATTTGTTTCCGGAATCACAAAAGCTAATAACTGAGCTGATTGCATTGGTAAATCATTGCGGGCATGAGGTCTTGCTGACTACACATAGCCCATATGTACTCGGAGCGTTGAATAATTTATTATATGCCAATACATTAAAGCCATGTTTTCGAAAAAAGGCAGGGGAGGTCATTCCAGATTTTCTTTGGCTGGATGATTCAAAATTTGATGCATGGTTCGTTAAGGAAGGGACGGTTGAAAACGCTATGGATGAGGAGATTCAGATGATTCAGAATGAACGGATTGATGAGATATCAAAAGTGATTAATCATGATTTTGACAGACTTTTGGAATTGCAGAATGCGGATGCGGAAGGTGGGGGATTGGGATGCCAAAATTTTTATTTCGAGAGACAGAATTGACGTTGTATTGCATTTTTTATGGCTATGCGGACACTGGATGAGAGGGAAATGGCTAGGCCCACGGCTCCTATTCCAGAATGTTAAGAATCCTTAACCTGGATGAACCAGAAAATAAACACTTTTGACATAATGTTGCATTTTGAGGCTTCTCGGAAGGTCCTGGTTAGCCAGGGGATGTGGCTAACCGGACGACTCTGCGGACTGTGGCCAGGGGATCCGCCGGGAGACACACCTTGGGCGGACAGGGGCAACGCTGCGGTGAACTAATCGCTAACTGCGACTAAGACAGTCGGGGTGAG
>CANOET010000377.1 GCA_947564835.1 uncultured Eubacterium sp.
ATGTATCCTGTCCAAAATCTACCCCCTCCGTGTCCAGTTTTAGTATACCACTTCAGGTTAGCCACACACCCCCGCCACAGCCGCAGAATCATCCGGCTAACCACATCCCCCAGCCAAGCAAAAAATCAGTCCCTTCCCCCTCATCCAACATCCGGACATCCAAAAAAGCTCCCCCACATAACATCATCTGTCTATCCATAAATCGCCGCTCTTCCGCAATCCCCTGATCCCCCTGCACATCACGCAACAATCAGCGCCATCAAATAAAACGGCGTCCACAATTCTCCTCCCGTTTCCTCCTCACAAGGCAAAATACTTATCTGAACCGTATGCATCTTCCACTCCCCATGGTGCAGCACCGTCTCCAAATACAAGCAGTCCCCCCAGTCTTCCTCAAAGTTCCCATCCAGCAGCACCGGATGCGCTTCATCCCCATCCAGCACCAACTGCGCCCGCAGCGCCGGTTTTTGTATCGTCTTGCGGTATTGCACGGCGATACAGGACGCTTCTATTTCAAATGTAATGCCATCGCCCGGCTTTCTGCCGATCCAGCCATTTTTAAAATGATCCAGATATCCGGCCTTTTCCCTTGTATCTGCACGGAATCCGGACAGCACCGGACAGATCTCCCGGATTGTCAGCCGCTTTGCCCCCTCATAAGCATTGGCTGTCATTGGCTCCGGCAATCCCATACGGCACAAACCATCCGCCTCCTGCAAAGCCCCTGCAGCCTTATCCGCTTCCTGCAAAGATTCCTTAACCTGCTGCAAAAATGCCGTAATCTCCCCGGCCACCAGCTGATGGCCCAGGTCATTTGGATGCAAGCCGTCCGGTGTCAGACCGCCGATGGTATATTCCCCTGCCTGCACTTTCTGCCAGACCGTATCCCGGATGCTGACATGCGGCACGCCGTACCAGTCGCCCACCGCGTTATGATATTCCTGCGCATTTTTGCCGGTTTCGTAAAATACATTGTTCAAAATCAGGACCGCCGGCCTGGAATCCCAGGAAAGCAGCCTGCGTATCACGCCCTCGTAAGTCTCCTGAAAAAAAGGATCCGCGTCGTCATTCACACTAAAATCCACGACAACAACATCCGGCTGATACATCAGCACATCTGTCACTGCACGGGATACCCCATAGTGGGAAGTCGTACCGCCGATCCCTCCATTGACATAATGAAATTCCGCCTTTGGAAATGTCTCCTTCCACCAGCTATATACAAGGTATGCGTAAGCCTGCTTCGGCACGGACGCAAGGCTCCCCTGTGTAATGGAACCTCCCAAAAAGGCAAGCACCAGTTCTTCTCCCCGCTCTGCACGCCGCATACATGTCTGCAGCCGCCTTAAATCTGCCTGACCCATCATGATTTCACCCGCCTGTCTATTTCTGTCTCCCAGCCGGTCACCGGAAGCTTTCTGATATAAGCCGCCAGCTCCTCTGCCATTTCTTCCGCCTCCGGAATACGCAGATGCCCCGGCGTTGCTTTGCCATTCCGGCGGAAGGTATAATGCGTAATCTTGTCATCCGCCAGTTCCCGGCACACCCGTCCGATCGAAGCGTCCCAGCTGCTGTCGTGCTCTAACAGCGTCGTACAGCAGACAATCTGAGCATCCTTGTAAGCGCTGCGGATCTTCTGCAGAAACGCTTTGTAATGCCTGCGCCATGTTTCTGCCTGTTCACCTTCCGCATCCTGCTTCATATAATCAAACGGATGGCTGTCATTCTGCCCGACCGCTACAACCACCACATCCGGCGTATACTTCGCAAAATCCCATTCCGTCGCTTTTCCAAGCTGCGGATTATAATGGACTTTATCCCATACGCTCTCCATTCCGATAAAATGCGGATCACAAAACCATCCCGTATGGTCCATCAGCGCGATACCGCCCTGCGCAATATCATGGATCTGCGCCCCGAGCTTACGCGCCGTCATCCATGCATAAGAATACCAGCTGTTGGAATATTCCCCATTGTGCTGCGGATCCTCTTTTCCCACATATCCGACCGCTTCGGACACTTCTCCTGCGGAAACCGAATCCCCATAAACCTCCATCCGGCGCGCAGGCGCTTCCTCCAGTTCCAGAATCTGCCCGTCCTCCGCCAGCTCAAAACCAAAAAAAGCCACCTCATGGCAGGCATCCTGGCGTTTGAACAGCAGCGCCTCATGGACATTCTGCCCGCCTGCCGGTAAATCCTTCTCCTGCAGCAGCTCCAGCACCGCCTTTCCTTCCTGCGGCAGCCGGAACGCCGCCTGCACCCCATCCAGGATGAGCCCAAGATAATGATCCCAATATGCCCCAAAATTCTGCACATGCGCCTTCAGCACCGGGCCTGTAAAACGTATGCGCACCGATGTACACGGAAACACAAATACCGGGGCTTTTGGATCTGTAGCATCTATTCGCCCGCTATATTGTAATTGCGGATGATCTGCATCTATAAACATCGCTTGGTGTACTCCTTTCTATATTTATTTAAGTATTTTAAAATGATTTTCGGTACAAAATGACAATATTTTCTTTAGGCACATAAACACGATTTTTGCGCAAAAAGGCAAAATTTTAATTCCAGACGACAGAATTAAAATTGTGTTGCGCTTTTAATTGGCTATGCGGACGCCGGATGAGGGGGCGGGGGCCTGGATTTCGGCGACGTTGGAAGAATGTTTAGAA
>CANOET010000378.1 GCA_947564835.1 uncultured Eubacterium sp.
GGAAAACGGGCTTGTGTATACGCTGAAATATATCCCGAAGCGGCTGGCGCGGTAAAAAGCGGCGAGACAATTGGCAGAGGATCTGACAAGCGGCAGAGAAAATGCTAAAGGGCAGCAAGCGGAGGAGAAAACGTTAAATGGCAGCAAGCGGAGGAGAAAACGCTAAAGGGCCGGCAGGAGACAGAGGAATCGGCTAAAGTGTCGGCAAGCGCCGGAGAGATCAGCGAAAGTGTTGGCAAGCGTTTGAGAAATCGGTTAAAGTGTCGGCAAGTGGCGTAAAAATCGGTTAAGGAGCCGGAAATTGCCAGATAAATCAACATAAGAAACTAATATATAAAGAAGGGAACAGTAGGCCATGAAAAGCAGCACAGCCAGAGTAAAGGGCGTTATTCTTGCCGGATCTTATTTTTATCTGGCGTTGCCGGTGATAATTTTCTGCGTGGGATGGTGCAGATGGTATATCGGGTTTCCCGCAGCGGCGGCAGTTGCGGTTTCTGTGGTATTTTGCCTGAAAGAATACAGGTATTGCCAGGAAGACGGGGCAGACACAATCCTGAAACGGGAGAACTGGATCAGAGCTGCGGCGGCAGTATTGATTGTTTTGTTGTGGGTGGGGCTATCCGGAGTTGGGGGCTATGTATGGCAGAATACAGACCATGCTTACCGCAATGAAATGTTTCTGCTGCTGACAGAGCAGAAATGGCCTTTAGTGAAAGAGGTAATGACAGAATCCGGCCCGCAGGGCAGGGGCGTTGTTTACTATATCGGCAGCTGGCTTCCGGCTGCGGCAGCAGGAAAGCTGTTTGGAACCGGGGTTGGATGGGCTATGCAGTATTTGTGGACAGCGGCCGGGGTTCTGCTGACATATGCACACATTTGTGTATACAGGAAAAAGATTTCTGTCTGGCCGCTTGTCCTGATGATTTTTTTCAGCGCACCGGATGCAATTGGCGTACTGCTTGGTACGGCAGATCCGCTTCAGATTTTTGGTGAAGCCCATTTAGAGTGGTGGCCGCAGTATTACCAGTTTTCTGCAGTAACCACACAGATGTTCTGGGTTTATAACCAGGCGGTTCCGGCATGGCTGTTTTCAGCGCTTGTATTTCTGGGGGAGAAACCGCGCAACCTGGTGTTTCTTTCGTCGCTGATGATTCTTACGTGTACGCTGCCGTTTTTAGGGGTTGTGCCGTTTTTGTTTTATTTTATGATCCGCAGGTCTGACTGGGGCGCTGGATGCGGTACAGTACGCAGACTGCTGGCGGAAGGCATGCATAACTGGGGCAGTGTGCAGAATATTGTGGGAGGCGGGGCAGTAGCGGCGCTTAGTGCCATCTATCTGTCCGGCAACCATTCTTTGCGGGAAAGCCTGCAGGTGTTGAACTTAGATCACAGAATACAGATACTTTTTATAGGAATTGTGCTGGCAATGGCCGTTTTTTGGACGGCGGCAGCGCTTGTAAGGAAAGGATGGGGGCGCCTGCTTCTTGGGCTGACAGCAGCAGCGGGCGTAGCGGCAGTAGTCTGGCGGATCCGGAATCTTCCATATGAGCCATGGCAGTCCCCAATGTATTACTGGATCAACCTGACCTTTTTTTATACGGTGGAAGCGGGTGTGTTTTTCTATTTGCTGTATCCGACGGTAAAGGACCGCGGGCTGTTTGTGCTGAATGGGATCTGGCTGTATGTGATACCTTTGATATTGATCGGGCATTCCAATGATTTTTGCATGCGTGCATCGATTCCCGGATTGTTTCTGGTTATGCTCTGGTGTATCCATGCATTCGATACCTGGGAGCATAGGCGTGGCAGCCATACATACCGGATCTGCCTGCTGGCGGCGGTGCTGGCGGTCGGCGCGGTGACCCCTGTCCATGAGATGAAGCGGAGCCTGGTCCATACACGGAATTATTATGAAAATGCGGTTGCACAGGAAGACTCGATTTTTACCGGACGGAATTTCAGCGGAAGCACGAAAGGCTTTTTTTGGAGGCATATTGCCAGGCAGTAGTAAAAAAGGCGGATTTGCCATAGCCGTGGCGGGACAGGAAAAGCGGTCGGTTGTACATATGAAGGGAAGGGCAGCGCCGGAACCATTCAAAAGGACATACGGAATAACCGGGACAGGAATATGCGGGGAGCGCCGCACAAAAGCAGGGGGCAGCGATGTTTGAACAGATGACGGAACAGGAAGCACGCGGGATGGTACTGGAAAGTGTGAGGCAGTACTGCGAACAATTTCATATGCAGCAGGATCAGTGGTCGCCCGGGCAGCGGATCCCTTATGCCGCAAGGGTGTATGACAGCCGGGAAATGGTACGGCTGGCAGACAGCGTACTGGACTTCTGGCTGACAGCCGGGCGGTATACGCAGCGGTTTGAAAAGGGGCTTGCGGATTATCTGGGGGTTTCCTACTGTTCGTTTGTCAATTCCGGCTCTTCCGCCAACCTGCTGGCCTTTATGGCTCTGACTTCGCCGCTGTTAAAAGACAGGCAGGTCCGCAGGGGCGATGAGGTCATTACCGTTGCGGCGGGGTTTCCGACGACGGTGGCCCCGGTGGTACAGTATGGCGCGGTTCCTGTGTTTGTGGATATTACAATACCGGGGTATAACGTGGATGTATCCATGCTGGAGG
>CANOET010000379.1 GCA_947564835.1 uncultured Eubacterium sp.
GCAGAATACTTAGGGATTCTTAACATTCTGGAATAGGAGCCGAAATCCAGGCCCCCGCCCCCTCCTCCGGCGTCCGGTTAGCTACAAAACACAACGTTGTCAATGCTGTCGCCCGGAATCAGAATTTTGCCATTTTGCGCAAGAAATCATTTTTAGGTGCCTAAAATGATAGACCTAAAACCTCTCGGGATCTGAACGAATAGCCGATAACAATAGAAAGAAGCAAAACACAAAGTAACAAAAGATGAAACAATGAAAGCAACAAAGATTATGAAGCAACGAAGCTTTATGAAGCGACAAAGCTTTATGAAGCAACAAAGCTTTATGAAGCAACAAAGCTTTATGAAGCAACAAAGATTATGTAAAGAAAGGATGTACTGCAAGACCAGGAGATAGGATATGGCTGCAGGAGAAAAGCTATGGATCAGTTTATTGTAAATATTATCCATCGCCCGGAAATGGTGCCGGAATATGCGGAAAAAGTAACCGGACAGGGCAAAACGGAAGATATCGGAAGAAAGGCGCTGCTGACAGAATCTTTGGATATCTTTAAGACACAGCAGGAGTGCGCACATAAAAACGGCTTAAAAACAACGATTGAAATGACGTATGCAAGCCTTTTTAATGAAGAAGCAGTCGCACTGGCAAAAGAGCATCATAATACATATGGGGATGAGATCGGCCTGACGCTGCTCGGCCTGCCATGCAAAGAGTTCCGCGAAAAATATAAGACGAAGGATTTTTGTATCTGGATGTTTTCGATGGAAGATAAAAAGTCAATCGTCAATGACGTATTTGAAAAATTCCATGATACATTCGGTTTTTATCCGGAATCCACAGGCTCTTATTATATGGATGCGGATCTGATCAATTACATTAAGGAAACCTATCCCTCCGTAAAATGCGCGGTGGCCACCTGCTGGGAAGAAGGGCCGAAAGCTTACCATACGTGCAACAACTCCTGGTATACATTTATGGACGGAGGCCCTTGGGCGCCATGGATACCGTCGAAGCAGAATACCCATGCCCCGGCGGCTAACAAAGAAGAAGACAGCGGCATCGTCGCGATTCCGCATCTTTCCCGCGATCTGATCGCCTGCTACGACGGAAACGGCTCGAATTTCGGCACCCATCCACAGAACGTGCTGCGTGGCATGATCTACGACAGCAAGACTTGGGAATACCCGTATCTGTACAACCTGATCGACCAGTACCGTTACCTGGCAAAATTTAACAACGGCTATGCTTATAATATGATGTTCGTAGGCCCGGGCTGGATGAATAAAATGGGACGCTGGGAAGCGCCGTACGAGCTGCTGCTCAAATCCTACGAGGACGGCTGCGCTTATTACGGCAAGCTGAAAAAAGAAGGTAAATGCATCGACATGACGATGTCCGAATTTGCAGATTTTTACAGGGAGAAGAAGACGTATACCGAGCCGGAATGCGCGCTTTGGAGGGATATTTTATACGGATCCAAAAAACAGCTGTTCTGGTACTGCGACCCGTTCCTGCGCGCCTGCGTGAATATGGACCAGGGCGGCGCGATCGTTGACCTGCGCCCGTATGTGGCCAAGCTGGAGTGGAAAGTCGGCATAGGGACAGACCATATCCAGGATGCATCCTATCCGTTTTTGATCCAGGAAAAATACCGTGCAGGCTACTTTACCCATTACGCGGGAGAAGGCACGGTAAGGAGTGCGAAGCTGACTTATTGCGGCGAAGAAGTGGACCTATGCCTTTGCCCGACGCATGCGCATTTTTCACAGGAAGGCAATACCCGGATACTGACACTCGATCCGGTTACCGTCGAATTTACAGATCTGCGTCTCAGGCTGCAGACACGCCTGTTCTTTGAGGAAGGCGCTTCCAATATCCGCATCGAACGCAAGATCCTCGAAATGAGCAATCCGGATGCGCAGGTGGAGTTAAACGAATATATGGTTGCATGCTACGGAACGACGGAATATACCGAAGATATGGCCGGGATTACGTTATCGGCTGTGAAAGGCGCAGATACCGTGACGCTTCCTTATGAATACAAATGCAGGGAAGAAGCCGTTGCAGGCGCTGACAGCGTAGCGGCAGTGATTCCGCAGATTTGTACGAGGGTATCTATGACTTGCAGCCATCCGCAGGCGGAAGGATATGTGAAGGAAGGATATGCGTTTTCACCGATGTTTACATTAGGATATAAAGCGATGATCAGCGATAAGGAGGTAGTTTCGACATGGCTCAGCTTGGAAAAGGCAAACTAAATTACAGATGCCCGTCTTGTTTTTTCAGGGATTTGGATATTGATATGTTTTATGATAAGGATACGGAGGAATATCATTGTATCCGCTGCCAGTTTGTGGGGAAGGAAGACGAGATTGTGCGTATGAATGAATTGATTCGGACGCGGTATCAGTTTATGGACAGGCGGATTACGGAGTTTGAGGATTTTAGCTTTTAAGGGTTGGTGATGGCTTTTCTGTGATTTCGGCAGCAAAATTGACATTGTGTTGCGTTTTTGGGCTTCCCGAAAGATCCTGATTGGCCAAGGGATGTGGCTCACCGGACGACTCTGCGGGCTGTGGCCAGGGGACGCGCCGGGAAACACACCTTGGGCGGACTGGGGCAACGCTGCGGT
>CANOET010000380.1 GCA_947564835.1 uncultured Eubacterium sp.
GAATAGGAGCCGGAAGCCAGGCCCTTTCCCCCTCATCCAGCGTCCGCATAGCCACAAACTATCCCCAGCCACAAGCCCTCCGCAGCCACAAACCATCCGCATAGCCACAAACCATCCCCAGCCACAAACCGTCCGCACAGCCACCACAAGTCCATCCGCATATCCGCAAAATTACCTGCGCCCAATCTCCAGCGCAGCCTCCACAAACCCCCGGAACAACGGATGCGGGCGGTTCGGCCGTGACTTCAGCTCCGGATGCGCCTGTGTCGCTACATACCATGGATGGTCCGGCACCTCGATCATCTCCACGATCCTGCGGTCCGGTGACATTCCCGACAGGCACATCCCGTGTTCCGTCAGCGCCGTACGGTAATCATTATTCACCTCATACCGGTGCCGGTGCCGTTCATGGATCGTTTCTTCCCCGTACAGGCTGTACGCTTTTGATTGATGATCCAGCACGCACGGATACGATCCCAGACGCAGCGTCCCTCCGATATCCCCGTCCTCATCCTGGTCCGGCATCAGTGCAATGACCGGATGCGTTGTCTTTGGATCCAGTTCAATGCTATGGGCATCGTGAAGATGACAGACATTGCGTGCAAATTCTATGATCGCTACCTGCATACCCAGGCACAGCCCCAGATATGGAATCTTATTTTCCCTTGCATATTTAGCTGCCAGTATCTTGCCGTCCACGCCCCGGCTGCCGAATCCTCCCGGAACGAGAATCCCGCTGACATCGCCGAGCAGCCTGTCCACCGTATCCGGTTTCAGGCGTTCCGAATCCACCCACTTGATATCAACCGTTGTACGGCTCGGAATACCGCCGTGCTTTAATGCTTCCACAACCGAAATATAGGCATCATGCAGCTGGGTATATTTTCCGACCAGAGCTACCCGCACTTCCTTGTCCGGATGTTTCAGGTTTTCGATCATTTCATTCCATTCATCCAGATCCGGTTCCGGACATGGCAGATGCAGGCATTCACATGCCACCTTCGCCAGATTTTCCCGTTCCATTGCAAGCGGCGCTTCATACAAATATTCTACATCCAGATTTTGCAGTACATGCCCGTTCGGCACATTGCAAAACAAAGCGATTTTGTCCTTTATGCTCTGATCCAATTCATGCTCCGAACGGCATACGATTACGTCCGGCTGTATCCCCATGCCCTGCAGCTCCTTAACACTCGCCTGCGTCGGTTTGGTCTTTAATTCTCCAGACGCCTTTAAATATGGAATCAGCGTTACATGAATCAGCATCGCGTTTTCATGCCCTACCTCATGCTGAAACTGACGGATGGACTCCAAAAAAGGCTGGCTCTCAATATCTCCAACCGTTCCGCCCACTTCTATAATTGCGATATGCATGTCCGGCGACGAAAAATTCCGGTAAAACCGGCTCTTGATCTCATTCGTAATATGCGGAATTACCTGTACCGTGCCGCCCCCATAATCACCGCGGCGTTCCTTCTGCAGCACAGACCAGTATATTTTTCCGGTCGTCACATTCGAATTTTTCGTCAGGCTCTCATCAATAAAACGCTCATAATGCCCCAGGTCAAGATCCGTCTCAGCGCCGTCATCGGTTACAAACACCTCTCCATGCTGGATCGGGTTCATCGTCCCCGGATCAATATTAATATACGGATCAAATTTCTGCATTGTCACAGTATACCCCCGTGCTTTGAGCAGCCGCCCCAAAGATGCCGCCGTAATCCCCTTTCCAAGTCCTGACACAACGCCGCCGGTAACGAACACATATTTTACAGGCATAATCTTCCTCCTCCATTTACTTTCTGTTTTTGTTATAAAAACGGATCTGTTCATCCGCATCTTTCGTCTTTAGTGTATCAAAGCCTCCCTTAACACCATACTCCGCCCGGTTACATTCCGGACAGAAATTCCCGAACTGGATAGCTTTGCCGCAGCGCTGGCAATGGAGGCTGGTTACTGCATTCATAATTTCCTTATATTCCAGTCTGCCTTCCCGAATCCATTGCTTTACCTGCCGTAACGGTATCCCGAATACTTCTGCCAACTGAAATTCATTCACGTCATGTTCTCTAACATAATTACGAATTTCCCTGAACTCCAGGCTGGCCTGGCAGTTTTTACAAAAATCTGTCTCTGAATCAATCGGAATCGGACAGTGGCACCAGGCACAAAATCTGTTTTCCTGAAATAATTTTCCGCTAACCTCCATCTGACTTACCCCCTATCCTTACTTACTGCCACATTTTATCACATTTGTCTTATATTATACCGCAAACCGGAAATACTGTAAAGCGTTATCCTTGCAGAAAAACAAAGAAACTCTGCGGGCGGTGGGCAGGGGATGTGGCTAACCGGAATCTTTCGGAAACCAAAAAAATGTAACACAATTTCAAAGGTATTTCTTTTCTGATTCATCCAGATTAGGCTTTTAGAAACGATTTTTTGCGCAAAACGGCAAAATTTTGATGCCAGGCGGCAGAATTGTCATTGTGTTGCGTTTTTTAGTGGCTATGCGGACGCCGGATGAGAGGGAAAGGGCCTGGCTTCCGGCTCCTATTACAGAATGTTAAGAATCCCTAGGCATTCTGCATTTACACAGTGGCACCGTCCGGGC
>CANOET010000381.1 GCA_947564835.1 uncultured Eubacterium sp.
AGCGATTAGTTCACCGCAGCGTTGCCCCAGTCCGCCCAAGGTGTGTCTCCCAGCGGATCCCCGGTCCCCAGCCCGCAGAGTCGTCCGGTCAGCCACACCCCCCTCCGGCCCGCAGAGTCGTCCGGTCAGCCACAATAATACTAGCACGATAATACACAAAATAAAAAAGAAAGACCTCGCATCGCCATGCGTAAAGTCTTTCTTTTTTCTGATCACGCCGTATATTTAATCAACCGCAATGATCTCTTTTTTGTTATAAGTCCCGCAATTTTTACATACACGGTGCGGAACCATAAGCTCCCCGCACTTATTGCATTTTACTAACGTAGGAGCCGTCATTTTCCAGTTTGCTCTTCTTTTATCTCTTCTGCTTTTGGAAGATTTATTTTTTGGACAAATAGACATCTGCTGATTACACCTCCTTAAACTTATTAAATACATCTTGAAATGCCGCCATCCGCGGATCTGGCGCTGTCCGGTCACAGCCGCATGTGGTATCATTCAGATTTGCACCGCATTTGGCGCAAATTCCCTTGCAGTCTTCCCTGCACAGCACTTTGGCCGGCCATGCGAACAGGATTTCTCCGTATACAAGCCGGTCTGCGTCAAGCTGACAGCCATTCATATATTCCAATTGTTCCAAATGGTCATCTTCCTCCTGCGGGTCATGGGACGTTTGCTCTTCTTTTGGATTCCCTTGCGGAAATTCAACCGAAAGGCTTTTGTCTATGACCAGATGCAGCGTTGTCGGCACTTCGGACAGGCAGCGGTCACATGGAACGGATACGGTTACATCTAACTCACCCTGGATCAGCAGCCGCCTGTTCTCCACGTTTGTAAGATGCAGTGTGAATGGTTCTTTTTTCAAAATCGGAAAAGTACCCAGTTTAGATCTGACTGCGTCCAGATCGAGATGTACTTCCTTATCTTCCTGGGCATTCCAATTTGTATAATATGGCAACAGATCTAAAGTCATAATACCTCCTGACTGTTTATGCCTGTGCAGCGGAAGGATTCCGCCGACTTCAAACATATACGAAAAAAGTATAACCAACTGTTATTTATTTGTCAATAAAAAAAGAAATTATTTTACCAGGAATTTCTTTTTTGTGTAACAGCTCAGATAACCCATTGAACTGTTACCTTTCTTTCACAAGCGCAACCGTTTCCCTTGCAATGGCAAGCTCTTCATTAGTAGGGATGACCAGTACTTTTACTTTGGATTCCGGTGTGGAAATTACAATCTCTTCCCCGCGTTTGCTGTTCGCCTCGTCGTCGATCTGAATGCCTAAAAATGCAAGGCTCTCACAGATCTGCTTACGGATGACGCCGTTATTTTCGCCGAGCCCGGCTGTAAAACAGATACAGTCCACGCCGTTCATAGCTGCCGCATAGGCACCTATGTATTTTAATACACGGTAGTTAAATACCTGCTGTGCAGTCGCGGCGCGCGCATTGCCTGCTTTTTCCGCCGCTTCCAGGTCGCGGAAATCAGAGGAAACCCCGGACAGCCCCATAACGCCGGATTTTTTATTTAATACATTCAAAACGCCTGCAAGGTCCAGATTTTCTTTTTTCGCAATATATTCGACTGCAGAAGGGTCAATATCGCCGGAACGTGTCCCCATCACAAGCCCCTCCAGCGGGGACAGACCCATCGATGTATCTACAGACTTCCCGTTTTTAACGGCACACACCGACGCGCCGTTGCCCAGATGGCATACAATCGTCTTTAACGACTCATACGGCTTATCTAACAATACTGCAGCGCGTTTGGATACATAGCTGTGGCTGGTGCCGTGGAAGCCGTATTTACGGACTGCGTAATTTTCATAATATTCATACGGAACGCCGTACAGATACGCCTCTTTCGGCATGGTCTGGTGGAACGCCGTATCAAAGACGCCGACCATCGGTGTATGCGGCATTAATTCCTGGCACGCCCGCACGCCGATCAGGTTAGCAGGATTATGAAGCGGTGCCAGGTCGGAGCATGCTTCCACTGCCTGGATCATCTCATCTGTAATAATAGCGGAAGCCGCGAACTTTTCCCCGCCATGCACGATCCGGTGGCCGACTGCCCCGATTTCATCCAGGCTTTTGATAACGCCTGTTTTTTCATTGATCAGCGCATCGATAACCATCTGGATTGCCTGTTTATGCGTCGGCATATCTGCCTGTGTGATCTCTTTTTCCCCGCCTGCCGGCTCGTATACCAGCCTTCCGTCAATTCCGATCCGCTCGCACAGCCCTTTTGCAAGTACGCCTTCTGTGCCGGAGTTGATGACCTGATATTTTAATGAGGAACTGCCGCAGTTAATAACTAATACATTCATTTTATTTCTCCTTCCATATGCTTGTTTTCCGCATAATTGTTTTTATTATAAACCTTGTTTGGGGAATATACAAGAAATGTTAAAAAATTGACAATGGTTGGGATGCGGGCGTTGGGCAGGGGATGCGGCTAAGCGGACGACTCTGCGCAAAAATCGTTTCTAAGTGCCTAACCTGGATGAACCAGAATAGAAACACTTTTGACATTGTGTTGCGTTTTTGATTGGCTATGCGGACGCCGGATG
>CANOET010000382.1 GCA_947564835.1 uncultured Eubacterium sp.
TAAACATTCCTCCAACGTCGCCGGAAGCCAGGCCCTTTCCCCCTCATCCGGCTGGATTTCAATGGCTTTACATGAAATGCAAATTCAGGTGTTGTAAAGCCTGCCAATAACCAGACTCTCAGATATTGTAAAGCCTGCCAATAACCAGACTCTCAGGTATTGTAAAGCCTGCCAATAATCAGACTCCCCGGTCCACAACCCGCAGAGTCGTCCGGTTAGCCACATCCCCTGGCCAATCAAAGTATTTCTTTTCTGGTTCATCCAGGTTAGGTAAATACCCTGGCATGAACCAGCATTTTGCAGCATACATATAACAATAATGCAGAAAACAGGTATGTGATTTTATGAAGTTTCTCGTATTTTTATCCAACACGATTATTCCGCTGCTGATTTTTTACATTGTAGGAACCGGGCTGCTGCAAAAGCTGAATATTTACGAAGAATTTATCCGCGGAGCGCAGGATGGCTTTCATACGGTAATAAAAATTATGCCGACGCTGATCGGGTTAATGGTTGCGGTTGGTATTTTGCGCGCTTCGGGCCTGTTGGATGCAGTTTCTGCATTATTTGAAAGGCTGATCGGTGATAAGCTGATACCTGGCGAAATAATACCTGTTTTTGTCGTGCGATTGTTTTCCAATTCCGCGGCAACCGGACTTGTGCTGGATTTGTTTAAAAAATATGGAACGGATTCTATGCTTGGAAATATCGCTTCGATTATGATGAGTTCTACAGAGACGGTCTTTTATACTATGTCTGTATATTATATGTCTGTAAAAGTAAAGAAAACACGCTGGACATTAACCGGAGCGCTGCTGGCAGCAGTTACCGGAGCGGCGGCGAGTATTGTGCTTGCGAAATATATGATGTAAAAGATGTTATCTTTCTATATGCCGTATGGTTGTTTCAGCCGATATACAAGGTAAGGTGCAGATATAGGCGATAAAGCAAACAGGAGGAAAAGACATGAGCAGAGTAGATGCATACCAGACCTATCAAAACCAATATTACGACAATCAGGTTCATCAGAAAAACCAAACAACCCGGACGGCTAGAAAAGACAAAACCGAAAACACCGCTAACACTTCTAAAAAGCCTGTACAAATGAGCGATAAGGCCAAGGACCTTTTAGCACAGCTGAAAAGAAAATACAGCAATATGGACTTTTTTGTAGCGGATTATGCATCCGAGGAAGAAGCGCAGTCCTATTTATCAAGAGGATCCAAAGAATACAGTGTTTTAATGGATCCGGAGCTCTTAGAAGAAATGGCAAATGATGAAGAGACGAAAAACAAATACTTAAACGTTATTGATGGCGCCGCAGACCAGGTGAAAGGCATGAAAAACCAGCTTGGAGGAGATTTGGAAAATGTAAAGCATCTGGGATTTACCGTAAAGGATGACGGGACAGTATCTTATTTTGCAGAATTGGAAAAATCCAGTGCGCAGCAAAGAGAACGCATCGAGGCAGCACGGGAAGAAAAGCGGGCAGAGAAAAAAGAGGCAGCCAGGAAAGAGGCATCTAAAAAAACAGGCCAGGAAAACCGCGCCCAGAATTATCAGGGTGTAAAGAGGACAACCGTACATGCGGATACCGTCAAAGATTTGATCAAAAAAGTAAAAGAAGTAGATTGGGATCAAATTCCGACAGAATATCCGTCTGCGTATGGCTCCAAATTTGATGACAGAGGTTAAATTTATGACAGAAGAAGTATTACAGTTACAGAAACTAATTACAGAGTCAGATAACATTGTATTTTTCGGCGGCGCAGGTGTCTCTACGGAAAGCGGCATTCCCGATTTCCGAAGCGTAGACGGCTTATACAACCAGACATACGATTATCCGCCCGAAACAATTTTGAGCCATACATTTTATATGACGAAAACAGAAGAATTTTACCGTTTTTATCATGATAAAATGCTGTGCCTGGATGCAAAACCAAATGCAGCCCACATAAAATTGGCAGAACTGGAACGCGCGGGGAAACTGAAAGCCGTGATTACACAAAATATCGACGGCCTGCATCAACTGGCAGGCAGCCGCGAAGTATTAGAACTCCACGGCAGCGTTCACCGCAACTATTGCCGCAAATGCGCCAAATTATTTGATGCAGCTTATATGAAAAATCATAAAGGCGTCCCACTGTGCGATGCATGCGGCGGTCAGATCAAGCCGGATGTGGTGCTCTATGAAGAAGGACTCGACAACCAGACCATGCAAAAAGCAGTCATGTATCTCGCTAAAGCAGACGTCCTGATCATTGGCGGCACATCCCTCGCAGTCTACCCGGCGGCAGGGCTGATAGATTATTACCGGGGCAATAAACTGGTGTTGATCAATAAATCCGCTACACCGATGGATAAACGGGCGGATCTGCTGATACAGGGAAGCATTGGGGAAGTGTTTAGCCAGATTTCTTGTGAGAAATAGAAACGATTTTTTGCGCAAAGTGACAAAATTCTGATTCCAGGAGACAGAATTGACATTGTGTTGCGTTTTTTAGTGGCTATGCGGACGCCGGATGAGGGGGAAAGGGCCTGGCTTCCGGCTCCTATTCCAGAATGTTAAGAATCCCT
>CANOET010000383.1 GCA_947564835.1 uncultured Eubacterium sp.
CGCTTACGGAGACTTAGACAGGAGGGCCACAGCCCGCAGAGTCGTCCGCTTAGCCGCATCCCCTGGCCAATCAAGATCTTTCGGGAAGCCCAAAACACAAGTCAGTTCTGCCGCCCAGGATCAGAATTTTACCATTCTGCGTAAGAAATCATCAGCACCTATCTTACTCCACCTTCGGCAATTTTTCCATAGACGCAGCCAATTCTTCATCTGAAGGAATATAATCACTCATTTCCCCATCATTATATTTCTGGTATGCATACATATCAAAATAGCCGGTTCCTGTCAGTCCGAATACAATATTTTTCGCTTCGCCGGACGCTTTGCATTTCATAGCTTCATCTATCGCTACCTTAATCGCATGGCTGCTTTCCGGCGCCGGAAGGATCCCCTCCACCCTTGCAAACGTCTCTGCCGCTTGAAATACCTCTGTCTGTTCTACGCTTCTTGCTTCTAACAGCCCCTGCGCATATAATTCAGATACGGTAGAACTCATGCCATGGTAACGAAGGCCGCCTGCATGGTTTGCGGATGGAATAAAGCCGCTTCCAAGCGTATACATTTTTGCAAGCGGGCATACCTTTCCGGTATCACAAAAATCATATGCATACGTCCCTCTTGTCAGGCTTGGGCAGGATGCCGGTTCAACTGCAATCATCTGATAACTGGCTTCTTTGCGCAATACTTCGCCGGCAAACGGGGAAATCAGCCCGCCCAGGTTCGAACCGCCTCCGGCACATCCGATAATCAGATCCGCCCGGATCCCATATTTATCCAGGGCAGCTTTTGTCTCCATACCAATGATGGACTGGTGCAGCAGCACCTGTGAAAGCACAGAGCCGAGTACATAACGGTATCCTTCCTGGCTAGTTGCGGCTTCTACTGCTTCTGAAATCGCACAGCCAAGGCTGCCGGTCGTCCCTGGAAATTCCTCATTGATCTTTCGGCCGATGGCCGTATTCATTGACGGAGACGGCGTTACTTTGGCGCCATAGGTACGCATCACTTCGCGGCGGAATGGCTTTTGTTCATAAGAGCATTTTACCATATAGACCTGGCAGTCCAGATCCAGGTAAGCACACGCCATGGAAAGCGCTGTCCCCCACTGGCCTGCACCCGTTTCTGTCGTTACGCCCTTTAACCCCTGCTGTTTTGCATAATAAGCCTGTGCAATAGCAGAATTCAGCTTATGGCTCCCGGATGTGTTATTTCCTTCAAATTTGTAATAAATATGCGCCGGCGTCCCCAGCTTCTCCTCCAGGCAATAAGCCCTGACCAGGGGCGACGGACGGTACATTTTATAAAAATCCCGGATCTCTTTTGGAATATCGAAGTATGGCGTTGTATCATCCAGTTCCTGCTTCGCCAGCTCTTCGCAAAAAACACCGGAGAGTTCTTCCTGCGTAACCGGCTGCAGAGTGGCCGGGTTCAAAAGGGGCGCAGGCTTTTTTTTCATATCAGCCCTGACATTATACCATTGCCTTGGCATTTCATGTTCTTCCAGGTAAATTTTATATGGGATTTTCTTATCCATGCTGTTTTCTCTCTTTCTTTTACTCTTTTTCTGAAATCTTTCCCTATTATAGCGGATTGTATGGGTGATGTAAAGGCTTATCTGAGAATAAACTTTACACTGCCATCCATGTCTGCTATAATCTTTGTACCGATATGAAAAAAACAAATGGCAGGATGTGAAAAAATGAGTGGTTTAAAACGTAAAGAAGAAGAAATCGGCCTCGTAGAACTTGACGCAGAAAAGGAAGATGACGGCCGTAAAGAACGCGCGGCATCCAGAAGGGCAAGGGATCAGAAAAACAAAGCAGAACGCATGGCGCTGGCAGCTATGATTGCAGGCGGGCTGGTGATCATACTTTTAGGTACGGTAGTATTTCATATCTCGCTGATCACAGTAGGATGCGTCGTTGTGATCGAAGCTGTCATCGCCTCCGCACTGAACAATTCACCGTTCTGGGTCCATATCGCGATCATGGCCCTGCAGGTAGTTATGGGATTTTTCTTAAAACATGTTTTGTTCCTGATCCTGGCGGCTGCTTATTATTTTTTGCTGCTTCTTTCCGTCAAGCTGCTGCAGGTGGAAGGATAAAAAATTTTATTTTCATGCAAGGTTTTTCCATACCAGATCGTATCCTTTATATAAAACAACTATCAAGCCAAAATAAAAGGAGGAACCGAAAATGAATCTTTTAAAAAATTGGAAGCGGACAGCGGCAGCTGCGATGGCAGCTATTATGCTTGCAGGAAGTTTTACAGTGCCGGTGATGGCACATGGACACGGAAGCAGCCATCATAGTTCCAGAACATATTGCGCTTATCATGACACAACGCACCGTACCAAAACCAGCTGTTCCAAATATTGTAAGACTCACAGAACTACACATGCAAATGGGGTGAGACATCATCCGTCACACCATTAATTTCTGAAAGCTGGGATTCTGCATGGGACAGAAAGCAGCATGTTTATTTAGGAAATGCGTATGGAAGCTGCGGATGTTTTTGGATCTATGCGGACGCCGGATGAGGGGGAAAGGGCCTGGCTTCCGGCTCCTATTCCAGA
>CANOET010000384.1 GCA_947564835.1 uncultured Eubacterium sp.
AGCGATTAGTTCACCGCAGCGTTGCCCCAGTCCGCCCAAGGTGTGTCTCCCGGCGAATCCCCTGGCCACAGCCCGCAGAGTCGTCCGCTTAGCCACTTCCCCCCGGCTAACCAAAGGCTAACCAAAACCTCTCGGGAAGCCACCCATCCCCGCCCCTCATCCGGCCTCCAGCCATCCATTAGCCGCGCGCCAGCATCTTTTCTACGCTTACCAGCCTGACACAACAAGCAAATACTTCCGCCGCCTGCCGCATCTCTTCCAGTTCCGGAAACGTCGGTGCAATACGGATCGTCGCATCTTTCGGATCAACCCCGTACGGAAACGGCGCCCCGGCGGCGGTTAACTCAATACCTGCTTCCTTTGCCTTTGCAACAATCGCTTTTGCACATCCCTCCAACGCCTCAAAGCAGATAAAATACCCGCCCTTCGGTTTGATCCAGGAGCCGATTGCGCGCGGCGTGATTTCTCTGGTAAGGATCTGATCTACGACCTCGAATTTCGGCCGGATGATTGCGGCATGCTTTGCCATATGTCTGCGCACACCGTCCATATCTTTTAAATACCTGGTATGTGTCCACTGTTTGATTTTATCATGTCCGATCGTCTGCACTGACATCTGCTTCAACATATCATTGCGGTTTCTCTCCGACATCCCCATCGCGGAGATTCCCGCACCGGAAAATGTCACTTTCGAAGTCGAGCAGAACTCATAGACCATATCTGCATGCCCTGCCTGTTCACATGCCTTCATAATCGGCAGCAGCTCATCTTTGTCATCTTCATAAAGGTCGTGTACCGCATAGGCGTTATCCCAGTAAATGCGGAAATCCTCTGCCGCGGGCTGCAGCGCGGCAAAACGGCGGACCGTATCGTCCGAATAGGTAATGCCCTGCGGGTTCGAGTATTTAGGTACGCACCAGATGCCTTTGACAGCCGGATCTTCACGCACCAGTTTTTCTACCAGATCCATATCCGGGCCTGTTTTTGTCATAGGTATATTGATCATTTCAATGCCGAAATACTCTGTAATCGCAAAATGCCTGTCATATCCCGGCACCGGACATAAGAACTTTACCCGGTCAAGGCTGCACCATGGGGCAGAACCCAGGACGCCGTGGATCATTGCCCGTGCGATTGTATCGTACATAATGCTCAGGCTGGCATTGCCGTGGACAATGACTTGCTCCTGCTCACAATCCATAAATCCCGCCATCAGCCGCTTAGCTTCATCAATCCCGTCCAGGCTGCCGTAATTCCTGCAGTCTGTCCCTGCTTCTGTCCGCAAAACAGACTTTGAGCTGATCAGGTCATACATTCCCATGGACAGGTCCAGCTGGTGCGGAGACGGCTTGCCCCTGGTCAGGTTCAGATCCAGGGAAAGGGCCTTTATGTTTTGAAACTCTTCTTCCAGCGCTTCTTTTTCTCTTTGCAGTTCTTCATGAGTCATTTCTAAATATGATTTCATAGCATCCTTCCTTTTTCGCTGTTGTTATCCATCTTAATCATGCCGCTCATCCGGTTATCCGTTTTAATCATGCCGCTCATCCGGTTATTCATTTTAATCATGCCGCTCATCCGCATTCTCATAGCACTCACAGAAACGGGCAGCAAACGAAGGCTGTTCTCCTGCGCATAGCAGATGGGAAACATCCCCAAAGCTTCCCATGCGCCAGCATGCAATACCCTGTCTGCGCTCTTCTGTCACAAGCGTTGTTACCGAAGACGGCGCCGCACACATTCCATGCCACAATACCATCGGCGAAACCCCGATCAGATGGCTAATCAGCACACATTCCAGTCCAAAATGGCAGAAAAATGCTATCGTATCCATATGGCTGCGCACCGCACGGTAATAATTTCCTTCCCGCACATAGCCGTGTTCTGCCAGAACCTGGTCCAAAGACTGTGTCACCCACTGGTATTGTACAGCTACTTCCCCTTGTACCATGGCTTCCTGATACATCCACTCGTTTTTATGATAGAATGCATCTACCGTAGTCCAATCTTGCGGCAGCCAGTCCCAGGCAATCGACGGCTCCTGCTTATCCGGCCGCCGGATCTGCGGGTCAAACTCCCGCAGCCATGGACATTCCCGGGCCTGGCGGTGCATCTTTTGCAGGGTGAGGCTGGCTGTGTCCTTTGCCCTGCCTAACGGGGATACATAAAACTTACATATATCCATAGCAGAAATCCTCTCCGCCAGCAGTGCAGCCTCTTTCCAGCCCTGCGGGGTCAAAGAATCTGCTTCATAATCCGGATCTGCATGCCGGATCAATAATATCTTCATGTATTGTTCCTCCTATAAACATTTGCCAGATTATACTGAACAGAATTGATTTTGAAATTGTGGTGAATTTGATGGCTGGGCGGACGACTCTGCGGGCTGTATGGTATGTATGGCAGATTTTTATGTGTTGCTGGGCGGACGACTCTGCGGGCTGTATGGTATGTATGGCAGATTTTTATGTGTTGGCTGGGCGGACGACTCTGCGGGCTGTGGACGGGGACTTGCCGGAGGGACACACCCTGGGCGGACTGGGGCAACGCTGCGGTGAACTAATCGCTAACTGCGA
>CANOET010000385.1 GCA_947564835.1 uncultured Eubacterium sp.
ACCGCAGCGTTGCCCCAGTCCGCCCAAGGTGTGTCTCCCGGCGCATCCCCTGCCCGCTGCCCGCAGCGTCGTCCGCTTAGCCACATCCCCCTGCCCGCAAAGTCGTCCGCTTAGCCACATCCCCTTGCCCGCAAAGTCATCCGCTTAGCCACATCCCCCTGCCCGCTGCGTCGCCCAGCCACATCCCCCTGCCCACAGCGTCATCCGCTTAGCCACCCCCATAATCATTCCCAAAGCCTACCGGATCTGCCCTTCCCCGCAAATCACATACTTATAAGTACAAAGCTCCGCCAACCCCATCGGCCCTCTCGCATGCAGCTTCTGTGTAGAAATCCCCATCTCGCACCCCAGTCCGAACTCTCCTCCGTCCGTAAACCGCGTAGACACATTTACATACACAGCCGCACTGTCAACCGCTGCCATAAACTGCTCCGCAGCCTTCCTATCTCCTGTTACAATGGATTCGCTGTGCCCGGTGGAGTGCATATTGATATGCTCGATCGCTTCCTCTACACTGTCTACAATTTTCACGCCAAGAATATAATCCAAAAATTCCGTATCGAAGTCTGCTTCCCCTGCCAAGGTTCCGCTGATCACTGCTGCCGCCTCTTCGTCCAGACGCAGTTCCACCGGACAGATGCCTGCTTCCTCTCGTTTTTTGCAGAGCGTTTCTGACAGCATCGGCAGAAACTGCTTTGCAATTTGTTTATGCACCAGGCATACTTCCTGTGAATTGCATACGCTCGGACGGCTTGTTTTTGCGTTTTCTACTATGCGCACGGCCATCTCTAAATCTGCTGCCTTGTCTACGTATACATGGCAGATTCCGGTTCCGGTCTGGATGCATGGCACGGTCGCATGTTCTACGCAGGAGCGGATCAAGCCCTTTCCACCTCGTGGTATCAGCAAGTCTACAAATCCTTCGGCCGTCATCAGTTCATTGGCGCTTACCCGCGTCGTATCTTCGATCAGGTTGACTGCCGTGCGCGGCATGCCGGCTTCTTCCAGGCCGACCTGCATCGCTTCTACAATGGCGTGGCAGGTCTGCCATGCTTCTTTGCCGCCGCGCAGCACGCAGACATTGCCGCTTTTGATCGCCAATGCCGCCGCATCGCTTGTTACATTCGGACGGCTCTCATAAATTATCGCAACTACGCCCATCGGAACTGACTTTTTGCTGATGGTCATGCCGTTTGCATGGCGGATCTGGGACAGTATCTTTCCGACCGGGTCTTCCAGCTTTGCAACCTCCCGGATGCCCTGCGCCATTCCTTCCAGACGGTTTCCATCCAGCATCAGACGGTCCAGCATCACATCCGGAACAGATCCCTTTGCCGCTTCCAGGTCACGTCTGTTCGCCTCTAGGATCCGGGCTGCATGCTCCGGCTTGACAAGTGCGTCTGCCATTTTTTGCAGCGCCTGGTCTTTCCGCGCGGTATCTGCCAGCATCAGCGCGGTTTTTGTTTCTTTTGCCTGTATCAGAATCTCCTGTGTTGTCATTGTACGGACTCCTTTCCTATAAACCGTGTGCTTACGGCTTCTCCTTCTACAATATTATACAGCTTGCGCGGCCTTGCGCCGTTTGTAATCACCATAGCAACGCCGCGCTGCATCGCGGTCTGCGCAGCGTTCAGCTTTGTAATCATACCGCCGGAGCCGAAGCTGCTGCCTTTTCCTTCTGCATGCTCACGGGCCAGCGTATCGTTGTCCCCGACGGAAATCTCATCCGTAACGATCGTATCGTTTTCATTGACTACCGGGATGGCACCCTGCCCGATCAGACGCAGAATCGTGTTTTCAAAATTCGCTTTACGGTCTGCATGTGAAAAATCTGAACCCGTCAGCAGAATCTGGCCGACGACATGGTTATATTCTCCGAACAGGCGGTCATATGTGTGCATCAGCTCACACTGGCCGGCGGATGCGCCTGCCTGTTTGGCCGGCATATCTTCCGGGCGGCCTTTCAGTGACAGCCTGCCGACGCCCATGCCGATTGCGCCGGAGGATACAAGTACGATTTCGTGTCCGGCGTTTTTTCGATCGCTTAGTGTTTTTACTATAATCTCCACATGGCGGGTATCCGGGCATCCGGTTGGGCAGGCTAGTGCGGGGGGTCCTGCTTTTACTACAATGCGCATGGTAGTTTGGTCCTTTCTGGTTTTATAGAGTTTTAGTTGTGTGTTTTTTATTCCTTATATACGAAACTGGGACAGTTAGAATTGAGTTGCGTTTTTTTGTGGGCTGTGCGGACGCCGGGTGAGGGGGAAATGGCCTGGCTTCCTGCTCCTATTCCGGAATGTTAAGAATCCCTAGGCATTCTGCGTTTACACAGTGGCACCGGCCGGGCGCGCCGCCTAGTTCGCCCTGGCTAAACGCCAGAAGCTAAAGGCGCCGCTGGGCTCCGCCCCTGATTTATTGAGCAGAATGCCAAGGGCTTCTAAACATTCCTCCAACGTCGCTGGAAGCCCACAACATCCGCCACAATTTACGTAAAGCCAGCGAAAACCAGCCGGAGGAGGGGGCGGGGGCCTGGATTTCGGCGACGTTGGAAGAATGTTTAGAAGCCCTTA